>JAADJB010000042.1 GCA_013151035.1 Gammaproteobacteria bacterium | reverse complement strand
TTGCACCGATTGCAATGGAAGAAGGGCTGCGTTTCGCGATTCGTGAAGGTGGTCGTACCGTTGGTGCCGGTGTTGTTGCCAAGATTATTGAATAAGTATCCGAAAGACTTAACAGATTGAGTAATAAAATGACTACTACGAATCAAAACATACGTATTCGCCTCAAGGCATTTGATCATCGCCTGATTGATCAATCAGCGCGTGAAATTCTTGAGACTGCACGTCGTACCGGTGCGCAGGTGCGTGGTCCAATACCACTGCCAACCAGGAAAGAACGTTTTACCATCTTGATTTCACCGCATGTTAACAAGGATGCGCGTGATCAATATGAGATTCGTACTCATAAACGTATGATGGATATCGTTAATCCAACAGATAAAACAGTAGATGCGCTGATGAAGCTGGATTTAGCAGCAGGCGTGGATGTACAGATTAAATTGAATTGATGTGGTTGGGTTTAAGCCTATTTATCTATTACAGATATATGCTTCAACTCATTGACTGCAGGGGTGTTTAGAATGACAATCGGACTGATAGGGCGAAAGGCGGGAATGATGCGTATCTTCACAGAAGATGGTGCTTCAATACCCGTGACGGTGATCGAAGTGGCACCGAATCGAGTAACTCAGGTAAAAACGCTGGATAACGATGGTTATCGTGCATTACAGGTAACCACAGGAAGCCGTCGTGCATCACGGGTTACCAAAGCAATGGCAGGCCATTTTGCCAAGGCAGAAGTCGAGGCAGGTCGTGGCCTGTGGGAATTCCGTCTGGATGATGGTGAAGGTGAAGAGATTGCTGCGGGTAGCGAGATTAGCGTCGCTATCTTTACTGACGGTCAGAAGGTTGATGTTGCCGGTACCAGTATTGGTAAGGGTTTCGCGGGTGTTATTAAGCGTTATAACTTTGCCATGCAGGATGCAACGCATGGTAACTCGGTTTCGCATCGTGCACCGGGTTCAATCGGACAAAATCAGACCCCCGGTCGTGTATTCAAGGGTAAGAAGATGTCGGGTCATATGGGTAATGTACGCAGAACCATACAGAATCTTGAGGTTGTGCGTGTTGATACTGAGCGTAATCTGATCCTGGTTAAGGGTTCGGTTCCAGGTTCAAAAGGCGGTGATGTGATTGTCAAGCCTGCTGTTAAGATGTCGAAGGAGGCTTAAACGATGGAAATTCAGGTTCAAGGTGGTTCCAGCGTAGAAGTTTCTGATAAGAATTTTGATCGCGAATATAGCGAGGCATTGGTGCATCAAGTCGTGACGGCATACCTTGCTGGCGCACGTAGTGGTACCCGTGCACAGAAGACGAGATCCGATGTTCGTGGTGGTGGTGCAAAACCGTGGAGACAAAAAGGTACAGGACGCGCAAGATCTGGTACAATACGCAGCCCGATATGGAGAGGCGGTGGTGTGACCTTTGCGGCAAGGCCTCAGGATCACTCGCAGAAGGTTAATAGAAAGATGTATCGTGGTGCAATGCAGGCTATTTTATCCGAGTTATTGCGTACCGATCGTTTGATTATTGTTGATGATTTTATTGTGTCGGCACCCAAGACCAAGGAGTTGGTTTCAAAGTTGCGTGATATGGATATCGAAGATGTACTTATTATTAGTGAAAATGCAGATGAGAATCTGTTTTTAGCTGCACAGAATCTGTATCACGTCGGTATTAGTGATGTGGATGGAATTAATCCGGTTGCATTGATTGGTTTCGATAAGGTGCTGTTAACCGTTGAAGCATTGCGTGCATTTGAGGAGAAACTCGCGTGAGTAGTCAAGAGCGCTTATTAAAAGTTTTGTTAGGACCGATTGTCTCTGAGAAGAGTGCGCGTCTTGCCGAAGATAACCAATTTGCCTTCAAGGTCTTGTTGAATGCAACAAAACCAGAGATTTGTGATGCAGTTGAATCTCTGTTTGATGTCAAAGTAACCGGTGTTCAGGTTGCTCGTGTCAAGGGTAAGGTAAAACGTAGTGGACAGCGCTTTGGTCGCCGTTCGGATTGGAAGAAGGCCTATGTGACACTTGCAGAAGGTCAGGATATTGATTTTATGGGAGCCGCGTAAGACATTGTCTGCGCAGCGAGATTAAAAGGTTTTAGTAATGGCTATTGTAAAGACCAAACCGACTTCACCAGGTCGCCGTTTTGTAGTAAAGGTGGTAACACCTGATCTTCATAAGGGCGAACCTTATGCTCCATTGTTGAGCAAGAAGACCAAGACTGGTGGACGAAATAACCAAGGTCGGATCACAACGCGTCATCGTGGTGGTGGGCATAAACAGCGTTATCGCGTAGTAGATTTCAAGCGTGATAAGGATGGAATCCCGGGCACAGTTGAACGTATTGAATATGATCCGAACCGCAGTTCTCATCTGGCATTAGTGTTGTATGCCGATGGTGAGCGCCGCTATATTATTGCCGCCAAGGGTGTTAAGGCGGGTGATAGTATCCAGTCGGGTGCAGATGCAGAGATCAAGCCGGGTAATGCCATGCCGCTGATCAACATCCCGATGGGTAGTCTGGTTCACTGTGTAGAGATGAAACTGGGCAAGGGTGCACAGATTGCGCGTAGTGCGGGTAATAGTGCGCAGTTGGTAGCGCGTGAAGGTGATTATGCCACCTTGCGT
Source organism: Gammaproteobacteria bacterium (assembly GCA_013151035.1). Lineage (NCBI taxonomy): Bacteria > Pseudomonadati > Pseudomonadota > Gammaproteobacteria > Gammaproteobacteria bacterium. Next base: position 75,817 of record JAADJB010000042.1, on the reverse strand, counting down.
TTGCGCTCAGGTGAGATGCGTAAGATACGTCACGAATGTCGTGCAACGATTGGTGAAGTCGGTAACTCCGAACATAGCTTGCGTTCTTTGGGTAAGGCTGGTGCCTCACGCTGGAGAGGTGTTCGACCAACCGTTCGTGGTGTTGCTATGAATCCGGTTGATCACCCGCATGGTGGTGGTGAAGGTCGTACCTCCGGTGGTCGTCATCCGGTATCCCCATGGGGCATGCCTACCAAGGGTCATAAGACTCGTAAGAACAAGCGTACCGATTCGATGATTATTCGTCGTCGCGGTCGTAAATAGAATTCATTAGATTTATAGAGGTAACGATAAGTGCCACGCTCAATTAGAAAAGGACCATTTGTTGATACGCATTTACTGAAAAAGGTAGATGAAGCCGTAGCCAGCAATAACAAGCGCCCGATTAAAACCTGGTCTCGTCGTTCAATGGTTTTACCACAGATGGTTGGTTTAACGATTGCGGTTCATAATGGCAGACAGCATGTTCCTGTTATGGTTAACGAGAATATGGTCGGTCATAAACTGGGTGAGTTTGCAATAACCCGTACATTCCGTGGCCATTCCGGCGACCGTAAATCGAAGTAAAGGGGACGGGAAATGCAAGTTAATGCAAAAATGAGACATGCGCATATTTCTGCACAAAAATGTCGTCTGGTAGCGGATCAAGTTCGTGGTTTGCCGGTTGAACGTGCATTGGAAATATTGGTTTTTAGCCCTAAAAAGGCTGCTTTTTTAGTTAAGAAGGTTCTTGAGTCTGCTATCGCCAATGCCGAGCATAACGAAGGTGCAGATATTGATGAACTGAAGGTGTCAGCAATTTGTGTGGATGAAGGTCCAACACAGAAGCGTTGGCGTGCACGTGCAAAGGGTCGTGGCAATCGGATCTTGAAAAGAACCAGCCATATTTTGATCACCGTTGGTGATTAACGAATAGTTTTAACGTAGAACGGATAAAAACGAGAGAGACAGTATGGGTCAGAAAGTACATCCAACCGGAATACGCCTGGGAATCGTAAAAGACTGGACATCCAAGTGGTATGCCGATTCCAAGGATTATGCTGATTATCTAATCAGGGATCTTAAGGTCCGTGATTTTGTTAAGCAGAAATTAGCTCATGCATCTGTATCGCGTATTCAGATTGAGCGACTGGCGAATTCAGCTGAGATCGTTGTTCATACGGCCCGTCCTGGTATTGTGATTGGCAAGAAGGGCGAGGATATTGAAAAGCTGCGCATGGAAGTTTCTACCATGATGGGTGTTAATACTCATATTCGTGTGGAAGAGATTCGCAAGCCTGAACTAGAAGCGCAACTGGTTGCCGAGAGTGTTGCACAACAGCTGGAACGTCGTATTATGTTCCGCCGTGCAATGAAACGTGCAGTAACAAATAGTATGCGTTTGGGTGCTGAGGGTATTCGTATTAATGTCGCAGGCCGTTTGAATGGCGCTGAGATTGCGCGTACAGAATGGTATAGAGAAGGTCGTGTGCCGCTTCATACCCTGCGTGCAGATATTGATTATGGATTTGCTGAGGCAAGTACCACTTATGGCATTATTGGTGTAAAGGTCTGGATCTTCCGTGGTGAAGTTTTCGAAAAGGCTGATGCAGCGACTGCGGCAAGCTAAGGAGTACAAGAGATGCTACAGCCGAAAAGAACAAAGTTTAGAAAGCAGCATAAAGGTCGCAATCGTGGTCTTGCGCTGGCAGGTAGTAAGGTGAGTTTTGGTGAGTTTGGCCTGAAGGCAATTGCTCGTGGTCAGCTTACGGCGAGACAGATTGAGGCGGCTCGTCGTGCAATCACCAGACATGTGAAACGAACAGGTAAGCTCTGGATTCGTGTGTTCCCTGATGTGCCGATTACCAAAAAACCTATCGAGGTTCGTATGGGTAAAGGTAAGGGTAATGTTGAATACTGGGTATGCAAAATTCAGCCTGGTCGGGTTCTTTATGAGATTGAAGGTGTTTCAGAAGAGATTGCCAGGCATGCATTTAAGCTTGCCTCTGCAAAATTACCAATGAAAACAACCTTCGTTAGTCGGACGGTGATGTGATGAAGGCGAGTGAATTACGAAGCAAATCAGGCGATGAATTAACGTCTGAACTAGAGGGTCTGATGCGCGAGCATTTTAATTTGCGTATGCAAAAGGCGACTGGACAATTGACGCAGACACATTTGTTAAAGGATGTGCGTCGTAATATAGCCATGGTAAAGACTCTTGTGAATGAGAAAACAGCATCAGGTGACAAGGCATGAGTGAAGCAGACAAGACTATCCGCACCCTTACAGGTCGCGTTGTTAGTGACAAGATGAACAAGACGATTACCGTTTTGATCGAACGCAAGGTGAAACATGCGTTATATGGTAAATATATGCGTCGTTCAACAAAACTGCATGTGCATGATGAGAATAATGAGTGTCAGGCAGGTGATTTGGTGACAGTGGAACAGTGTCGTCCGCTTTCAAAGCTGAAGTCCTGGACGCTGGTTAAGGTTAATGAACGGGTGCAATCATGATACAAATGCAAACCATGTTACAGGCGGCTGACAATAGCGGCGCGCGCCGGATGCAGTGCATCAAGGTGCTGGGTGGTTCACATCGTCGTTATGCTGCTATTGGTGACATCATTAAAGTTAGTGTGAAAGAAGCGATACCTCGTGGCAAGGTTAAGAAAGGCGAGGTTTATAACGCAGTGGTTGTTCGTACCGCTAAGGGTGTACGTAGACCTGATGGTTCTATCATTCGTTTTGATTCAAATGCAGCGGTGCTCTTGAATGCCCAGCTTCAGCCAATCGGAACGCGTATATTTGGGCCGGTCACTCGTGAACTCCGTAGTGAGCGTTTTATGAAGATTATTTCACTCGCTCCAGAAGTTTTATAGTAAGGACGTTTTATTATGCGCAAGATGAAAACAGGTGATGAGGTTATTGTCATCGCAGGAAAAGACAAAGGTAAGCGTGGAACGATTACCCGTATAATCACGGATCAAGGTCGTGTGATTGTTGAGAATGTAAACATTATCAAGCGTCATGTTAAGCCTAATCCTGCAAAGGGTATTGCGGGTGGAATCATGGAGCAGGAAGCTGCACTTCAGCTTTCCAACGTGATGCTGTATAATCCGCAGTCCGATAAGGGAGAGCGTGTAGGAATTCGCACTCTTGAGGATGGTCGTAAGGTTCGTTATTTTAAATCCACTGGTGAAGTGGTAGACGCGTAAGTAGCATAGGTAAAGGTTGATGGCAAGATTACAGGATTATTACCGCGACACAGTCGTTAAGCAACTGCAAGAACAGTTTGCTTACAAGAATGTGATGCAGGTGCCCCAGATTACCAAGATCACACTGAATATGGGTGTTGGTGAAGCAATTGGTGATAAAAAGATCATCGAGCATGCGGTTTCCGATATGGAAAAGATCGCTGGTCAAAAGCCTGTTGTGGCTTTGGCTCGCAAATCGGTTGCTGGATTCAAGGTACGTGAAGGTTGGCCAATTGGTTGTAAGGTGACACTGCGTAGTAAGCGTATGTATGAGTTCCTTGATCGCTTGGTCAGTATTGCGATCCCTCGTATTCGTGATTTCCGTGGCATGAGTCCGAAGGCCTTTGATGGTCGTGGAAACTATAGTATGGGTGTGCGTGAACAGATCATATTCCCTGAGATTGATTACGACAAGATTGATACCTTGCGTGGTTTGAATGTGACGATTACAACATCAGCACCAACCGATGAAGAAGCCAAAGCCCTGTTAAGTGCTTTTAGTTTCCCGTTCAGAAGTTAAGGAGTACAGGATATGGCTAAGGTATCAATGGTTCAGCGTGAGTTAAAGCGCACAAAGACAGTTGCTAAATATGCAGACAAAAGAACGGCATTAAAGGCGATTATCAAAAATCATGAATCAAGTTATGAAGAGATTATGGCAGCACAGGGTAAGTTACAAAAGCTTCCTCGTGATGCAAGTCCGGTTCGTCAACGGAGACGTTGTCAGATAACCGGTCGCCCACATGGCGTATATCGCAAGTTTGGTTTGTGTCGAAACAAACTGCGTGAAGCGGCAATGCGTGGTGATGTACCCGGTTTGGTTAAGGCTAGCTGGTAATTATTAACAGTATACATATTGGTATCGAATTATGAGTATGAGCGACCCAATTGCGGATATGTTAACCCGCATCAGAAATGGCCAGTCCGCAGGAAAAGTAGACGTTTCCATGCCGGCATCCACAAAGAAGCAGTCTATTGCTGCGGTGTTGAAGGATGAAGGTTATATTATAGATTATGCTAATCAGGATCTTGATGGCAAACCTGTGATGACTGTAACATTAAAGTATTTTGAAGGTAAGCCAGTGATTGCTACGATTGATCGTGTTAGTCGCCCTGGTTTGCGTATTTATAAAGGCAAAGATGCTATCCCGCAGGTACAGAGTGGTTTAGGTATCGCTATCGTTTCTACCTCCAGGGGCGTTATGACTGATCGTGCAGCACGTGCCGCTGGTCAGGGTGGCGAAATTCTTTGCACTGTTAGTTAATTCAGGATTTAGATATGTCTAGAGTAGCAAAGAGTCCCATTCAGGTGCCATCAGGTATTGATGTCAGTATTGATGGACAGAAGGTGGATGTAAAAGGACCGAAGGGTAACTTGCATCATGAGATTCATGAAGCCGTTGAGATAAATCGTGATGGTGAGGTGCTGACCTTTAAGCCAAACAATGATTCAAGATCAGCAATGGCTTTGGCGGGTACAACGCGTTCATTGATTAATAATATGGTCATTGGTGTAAGCCAGGGCTATGAGAAGAAGCTGGAATTGGTTGGTGTGGGTTATCGTGCGCAGGTACAGGGTAGCAAGCTAAGCCTTTCATTGGGTTTCTCTCATCCGGTTGATTATGTTGTGCGTGACGGTATTTCCGTTGAAACACCGAGCCAGACAGAAGTGATTGTCAGAGGTGTTGATAAGCAGAAGGTTGGCCAGGTTGCTGCAGAAATTCGTGCCTATCGTCCACCAGAGCCTTATAAGGGCAAGGGTGTGAGGTATGCCGGTGAGCATATTGTTCGTAAGGAAGCCAAGAAGAAATAGTTGGTTGTTTGATTTAATCGTAAAGGGGAATACCTTTTACATAATGTTTGGTAAGGTTTAGTAATATGGATAAGAAAGCAGCACGTATGCGTCGTTCGCGCAGGGCTAGAGCTAAGATCCGTGAGTTAGGTGCCCATCGTTTGTGTATACACCGTACGCCGCGTCATATTTATGCTCAGGTTATCGATCCAACAGGCGGTAAAGTGTTGGCAAGTGCCTCTACGGTTGGTACTGAATTAAAGACTAGCCTGAAAAACACAGGCAACATCGAAGCTGCGACTGCAGTGGGTAAATTAATTGCCGAGAAGGCAAAGGCAGCAGGTATAGAAAAGGTTGCTTTTGATCGTTCAGGTTTTAGATATCATGGTCGTATACAGGCGTTGGCGGATGCTGCGCGTGAAAACGGTCTGGAAATATAAGGATTAAATCATGTCAGCTGCTGATGCACAGGCAAAAGGTGATGGCCTTTTAGAAAAACTGGTTGCGGTTAATCGCGTTGCCAAGGTAGTAAAAGGTGGTCGTCAATTCGGCTTTACTGCACTAACGGTTGTTGGTGATGGTAATGGTAAGATTGGTTTTGGTCGCGGTAAGGCGCGCGAGGTTCCTATTGCTATTCAAAAAGCAATGGAAGATGCCCGCAAGAATATGAAAAACATTAGCCTGAATGGTGGCACCTTGCATTATGCGCATAAGGGTCGTCATGGTGCTGCTAAAATATTCATGAAGCCTGCCTCTGAAGGTACCGGTATTATTGCAGGTGGTGCCATGCGAGCTGTTTTTGAAGTGGTTGGTGTGCATGATGTATTGGCCAAATGTATTGGTTCCAATAATCCAATTAACGTTGTGCGTGCAACAATGCAAGGTCTGGAGAGCATGTATTCGCCAGAGGATGTTGCGGCAAAACGTGGTAAGTCGGTAAAGGATATTCTGGGGTAGGTCATGGCTGAAGCAAAGAAATTAAAGGTAACACTGACGAAAAGTACGATTGGTCGTTTGAGAACTCATAAGGCCTGTGTCATTGGTCTGGGTTTGCGTCGGGTTCGTCATAGTGTAGAAGTGATTGATACACCAGAAAATCGCGGCATGATTAATAAAGTGTCGTACATGGTTACATGTGAGGAAGTTTAAGATGCGCCTGAATACTTTAAAGCCGGCAGACGGCAGTAAAAAAGATGCTAAGCGACGTGGTCGTGGTATTGGTTCAGGCCTGGGCAAGACCGGTGGTCGTGGACACAAGGGGCAGAAGTCTCGTTCGGGTGGTTTTACCAAGGTAGGTTTTGAAGGCGGGCAGATGCCTTTGCAGCGTCGACTGCCAAAGGTTGGCTTTAGTACCATGGTCGGTCGCAAGACGGATGAGATTCGTTTAGGTGAATTGGCCAAGGTTGATGCGGATGTTATTGATTTTCCGGCTATTCAGTCAGCGGGCCTGGTCTCGGGTAATATCGAGCGTGTAAAGATTATATTGTCGGGTAGTATTGACAAAGCCGTTACGGTGAAGGGTATTAGAGTAACTAAAGGTGCACGCGCAGCCATTGAAGCGGCTGGCGGCAAGGTCGAGGATTAATCAACGGTGGCCAAGCAAGGAAATAGTATCGCGGGTGCGGTTGGTGATGTTGGAAAATTAACCGAATTACGCCAGCGTTTGTTCTTTGTTTTAGCGGCAATCTTTGTCTTTAGAGCGGGTACATTTGTTCCGGTTCCTGGTGTTGATCCCATGGTGCTGGCGCAGTTATTTGAACAGCAAAAGGGTACCATCCTGGACATGTTTAACATGTTCTCTGGTGGTGCGCTGGAACGATTGTCTATCTTTGCATTGGGTATCATGCCGTATATTTCGGCATCGATTATTATGCAGTTGATGACAGTCACGGTGCCGGCTCTGGAGCAGATCAAGAAACAGGGTGAGGCAGGACGACGTAAAATTACTCAATATACCCGTTATGGAACGGTTGTATTGGCGACCATGCAAGCCAGTGGTATTGCTATTGGTTTACAGAGTCAGCAGATGGGTGGTAATCAGCTGGTGATTAACCCAGGCTCTACTTTCGTATTAACGGCGATTGTTACCCTGGTTACTGGAACCATGTTTTTGATGTGGTTGGGTGAACAGATCACTGAACGTGGCTTGGGTAACGGTATCTCCATGATTATCTTTGCGGGTATTGTTGCTGGTTTACCGACAGCAATAGGTGGCACGCTGGAATTGGCGCGTACCGGTGAACTGAATGCAATAGCGATTCTGTTTTTGTTTGCTTTGGCTATAGCGGTAACCGGTTTTGTTGTTTTTGTCGAACGTGGGCAACGCCGGATTACAGTGAATTATGCGAAGCGGCAGCAGGGGCGTCGGGTCTATGCGGCACAGAGTACGCATTTACCGTTGAAGCTGAATATGGCAGGTGTGATTCCACCTATTTTTGCCTCTAGCATTATCCTGTTTCCGGCAACGCTCGGTGGCTGGTTTGGTGAAGCGCAGGGTATGGAGTGGATGAAGGATATTGCCTCGGCTCTATCCCCCGGTCAGCCTTTATATGTGTTGATGTATGCCCTGGCAATTATATTTTTCTGCTTCTTTTATACGGCGTTGGTATTCAATGCCAGAGAAACGGCAGATAACCTGAAAAAATCGGGTGCTTTTATTCCCGGGATTCGTCCAGGTGATCAAACAGCACGTTATATTGATTCGGTTATGACACGTTTGACATTGGCCGGTGCGATTTATATTACCTCGGTCTGTTTGATGCCGGAGTTCTTGATTTTGTACTGGAATGTACCGTTTTATTTTGGTGGTACATCGTTGTTGATTATTGTTGTAGTGGTGATGGATTTTATGGCTCAGGTGCAGGCGCATCTTATGTCTCATCAATATGAAGGTTTGATGAAGAAGTCCAATTTAAAGGCTTAGAATTTAAAATAGGTGTTGAAATGAAAGTGCGTGCATCAGTAAAAAAAATGTGCCGGAATTGCAAAATTGTTCGTCGTAAAGGTGTTGTACGTGTGATTTGCAAAGATGGTCGACATAAACAACGTCAGGGTTAAGCCTGGCAGTTTGGCCCTCTTTTTTCAGAGGGATAAGTAGAAGAAACGAATTCCAGGTTATTATTTAATAAAATAATCGGGTTTTGATATTAGGAATTGATTTTCAGCGTCACAAGCGTTATGCTAGCGCGTTTTCGTTAGGCGTAAAGAAAACTGTTTGTTCAGAAAAGCGGATAGATTATGGCTCGTATTGCAGGTATTAATATTCCGGTGCATAAGCACACGAGAATAGCATTAACATCAATTTATGGCATTGGTCCCACTCGTGCAACCAAGATCTGTGAGAAGGCAGATGTTGATGGGGCGCGCAAGATAAAGGATTTGACCGATGCTGAACTGGAAGCCCTGCGTGGTGCAGTCGGTGAATACATCGTTGAAGGTGATTTACGCCGTACGGTCTCCATGAGTATCAAGCGATTGATGGATCTCGGTTGTTACAGGGGCTTGCGTCACCGACGTGGTCTGCCTTTAAGGGGGCAGCGCACCAAGACTAATGCGCGTACTCGTAAGGGTCCAAGACGTCCGATTCGTAGATAGACTCATTTAACAGAGCTGATTGTCGAATAACAATCATCAGGATAGCAGAACAATGGCAAAAGCAATAACGCGTGTACGCAAAAAGGTAAAGAAGAATGTGGTTGATGGTATCGCCCATATCCATGCTTCTTTCAATAATACAATTATTACGATTTCTGATCGTCAGGGTAATGCTCTTTCATGGGCAACGGCTGGTGGTTCGGGCTTCCGTGGTTCACGCAAAAGCACACCCTTTGCGGCACAGGTTGCATCTGAACGTGCAGGTAAGATTGCTCAGGACTTTGGCATGAAGAACATTGAGGTTCTTGTTAAAGGACCGGGACCAGGTCGTGATTCTGCTGTGCGTGCATTGAATGCCATTGGTTTTCGTATCACTAATATTTCTGACGTGACCCCGATACCTCATAATGGTTGTCGTCCACCAAAGAAACGTCGGGTATAGGGCAGGAGAATAAAATGGCCAAATATATTGGATCCAAGTGCCGTCAGTGTCGTCGGGAAGGCAGTAAGTTATTTCTTAAGGGTGAAAAATGTTTCACCGATAAGTGTGCGCTTGATAAGCGTCCTTTCCCACCAGGGCAGCATGGACAGCGTCGTTCTCGTTTGACAGACTACGGTATTCAGTTACGCGAGAAGCAGAAATTACGTCGAATTTATGGTGTATTGGAACGTCAGTTCCGTAACTATTACCAGGCAGCAGCACGCTCCAAGGGTTCTACCGGTGAGAACCTGTTACAGACTCTGGAATGTCGTCTGGATAATGTGGTCTATCGTATGGGCTTTGCTGCATCGCGCAGTGAGGCACGTCAGCTGGTTCGCCATAACGCGATTTCAGTTGATGCGGTTCGTGTGAACATTCCATCGTTCCAGGTACAACCAGAGGCAAAGATTACTGTGAATGAAAAGTCTCGTTCACAGTTGCGTATTACTTCGGCTCTGGATCTGGCACAACAGCGTGGCATTTCTGAATGGCTCGAGGTTGATGCCAAGAAGATGGAAGGTGTGTTCAAATCAATACCTGAACGCAGTGAACTGCCAGCAGAAATTAACGAACAGCTAGTTGTTGAGCTGTACTCCAAGTAAGTGACAGGTGAGGACTTCCCATGCAGGGTAAGGTCAGTGATTTTTTAAAACCAAAGATCGTCGATATTCAGTTAATTAATGATCGTCGGGCAAAGGTTACGATAGAACCATTAGAACGTGGATTTGGACATACGTTGGGCAATGCCCTGCGTCGTATCCTGTTGTCATCACTGCCTGGCAGTGCGGTGACCAGCGTACACATTGATGGTGTGCTTCATGAGTATTCCACACTGGAAGGTGTGCAGGAAGATGTGATTGATATCCTGCTTAATCTGAAAGGCCTGGCAATTCTTATGCACTCTCATGATGAAGTGGTTCTGGATCTTGAGAAGAGTGGCGAAGGCCCGGTAACGGCTGCGGATATTACGCTTGATCATGATGTTGAGATTCTCAATATGGATCATGTGATTGCCAATATTACCGGTTCCGGTGTGCTTAAGATGAAGCTCAAGATTCGCTCAGGACGTGGTTATGAACCCGTTACTCAGCGTATTTTTCCTGAGGGTGAGGATCGCCCTATCGGTGATTTGCAGATTGATGCCTCATTCAGTCCAGTTGATCGAATCTCTTATTCTGTTGAAAAGGCACGTGTAGAACAACGTACCGATCTGGATAAACTGATTGTTGATCTACAGACTAATGGTACGGTGGATCCTGAAGAATCTATTCGTCGTGCAGCAACCATCCTGCAGGATCAGTTGTCAGTATTTGTTGATCTGGAAAGTAAGGAAGAGGTTGAAGAGGAAGATACTTCCGCTGCGATTGATCCAATTTTATTGCGTCCGGTCGATGATCTGGAGTTGACGGTTCGTTCTGCCAATTGCCTGAAGGCAGAGAGTATTTATTATATTGGTGATCTGATTCAGCGTGCTGAGACAGATCTATTGAAGACACCTAATTTGGGTAAGAAATCACTTACCGAAATCAAGGATGTTCTGGCAAGTCATAGCTTGTCTCTGGGAATGCGACTGGAAAACTGGCCGCCACCTGGGTTAAAGGGCAAGGCATCCTGATCCTTTGATGGTCAGGTTTTATTAAGATAAGAATTTTGAGGTTTTGGTACCATGCGTCATCGCAAGTCGGGTCGACAATTAAATCGTAATAGCAGTCATCGTAAGGCTATGTTTCGTAATATGGCAGTATCGATGCTGGATCATGAAGTGATCAAGACGACTTTGCCTAAGGCAAAAGAACTACGTCGTGTAGTTGAGCCACTGATTACACTGGCAAAGGTCGATAGTGTTCATAATCGCCGTATCGCATTTTCACGCATGCGTGATCGTGATATCGTAACCAAGCTCTTCACCGAGATTGGCCCACGTTACAAGGATCGCCCAGGTGGTTATCTGCGTATCCTGAAGATGGGTTTCCGTACCGGTGATAAGGCTCCAATGGCCTATGTTGAACTGGTTGATCGTCCCGTGACAGAAGAAGTGCTGGAAGGTGAGCTGGAGCAGGCTGCTGGTTAGTATATATTGAGGTCCGTGGTACGTATATCCCGGGGACAGAGCGCAATAAAAAAGGGGAGAGCATTCATGCTCTCCCCTTTTTTATTGTGCTCTGTCCCCAGTCCGTGCGTACCACGGACCTTATTTAATCAGCCTATCCCCAACACCGGCTTCAAAAACCGCCCCGTATGCGACTCACTACAAGCTGCCACCTGTTCCGGTGTACCACTGACAATAATCTCACCACCGCCATCGCCCCCCTCTGGCCCCAGATCAATCACCCAATCAGCGGTCTTGATTACATCAAGATTGTGTTCAATAACAACCATGGTATTACCATGATCGCGTAGACGATGCAGCACGGTCAGTAATTGTTCAATATCGTGGAAATGAAGCCCGGTAGTGGGTTCATCCAGTATATAGAGTGTATTGCCGGTATCGCGTTTGGATAACTCGCGTGCCAACTTGACTCGTTGAGCCTCACCACCGGACAAGGTGGTGGCATTTTGTCCAAGTTTGAGGTAGGACAGTCCAACATCGACTAATGTTGCCAGTTTCTTGTGGATGGTGGGCACCGCACTGAAGAATTCCAGTGCATCCTCTACCGTCATATCGAGGGCCTCAAAGATATTCTTGCCCTTGTAGCGAATCTCCAGAGTTTCACGATTATAGCGTTTGCTATGGCAGACATCACAGGGCACATAGATGTCGGGTAGAAAGTGCATCTCTACCTTTATGACACCATCCCCTTGACAGGACTCACAGCGTCCACCTTTAACATTAAAACTGAATCGACCCGGTTTGTAACCACGGGAACGAGCCTCCTGGGTTCCGGCAAAGAGTTCACGCATAGGCGTGAATAACCCGGTATAGGTCGCTGGATTAGAACGTGGGGTGCGCCCAATAGGGCTTTGATTGATATCAACAACTTTATCAAACAGGTCTAGCCCATCAATGCTGTCACAGGGCGCTGGATTGGTGCTGGCCTTGTTCAGAGTCTGTGCCGCATGCAGATGTAGCGTGTCATTAATCAGGGTGGATTTCCCGGAACCCGATACCCCGGTGATGCAGGTCATGATGCCTACGGGGATGTGTGCATCAATATTTTTCAGGTTATTGCCGCTCGCGCCACGAATGACTAATTGACGTTCAGCATCAGGTTGGCAACGGCGTTGGGGGATGCTAATGCCTCTTTCCCCTGACAGATACTGACCAGTAATAGAGTTCTTGTTTTTGAGAATATCATCAGGTGTGCCCTGAGCAATAATCTCTCCGCCATGCACCCCGGCACCCGGTCCCATATCAACGACATGATCGGCACTGCGAATAGCCTCTTCATCATGTTCGACAACAATCACGGTATTGCCTAGATCACGCAGGTAATTCAATGTATGCAACAGTCGTTCGTTATCGCGCTGGTGCAGACCGATAGAAGGTTCATCCAATACATACATAACACCGACCAGGCCAGCACCAATCTGGCTGGCAAGACGAATACGCTGCGCCTCACCACCGGATAGCGTATCGGCACTCCGTTCCAGTGATAAATAATCGAGTCCAACATTAACCAGGAAGTCGAGACGTTGGCTGATTTCATGGGTTATTTTTTTGGCAATGGCCCCACGTTTGCCCGGTAGCTCAAGTTGGGTAAAAAAGGCCTGTGCCTGACCGACGGGTAAGGCACTGAGATCGGGTAGATTATGACCATTGATGAAGACATGTCGTGCCTGTTGGTTGAGGCGTGTGCCCTGACAGTCGGGACAAGCCTGACTGATCAGATATTTTGCCAGCTCATCGCGTACCGCATTGGATTCAGTCTCACGATAACGGCGCTCCATATTGGGGATGATGCCCTCAAAGCTATGTTGTCGAGTGGTGAAGCCACTGCGTTCATTGAGATACTGGAATTCAATAATTTCATCACCACTGCCTTGTAGAATGACCGCCTGTATATTGAGCGGTAGCTCATCAAATGGGGTGTCGATCTCAAATTCATAGTGATCTGCCAATGAACTGATCAGTTGAAAGTAATAGGTGTTTCTTTGATCCCAGCCGCGTATGGCACCACCTGCCAGACTGAGATGTGGATGGGTGACCACGCGTTCCGGGTTAAATACCGATTTTATTCCCAGGCCATCGCACTCGGGACAGGCACCCACCGGGTTATTGAAGGAAAACAGACGGGGTTCCAGTTCGGAGAGGGAGTAACCGCATTCAGGGCAGGCAAATTTAGCGGAGAAGACAGTATCTTCCCGCTCAGGCTCATCCATAAAGGCAATACATGCCAGCCCATCAGACAAACGCAGGGCGGTCTCAAAGGATTCAGCTAATCTGATTTGTATGTCATCGCGGACACGAAAGCGGTCAACCACGACATCAATGCTGTGTTTGAGCTTTAGGTCAAGCGTGGGTGTCTGCTCCAGTTCAATGATCTTGCCATCAATACGGGCACGTACAAAGCCCTGGGCGCGTAGTTCATCCAGCACATGGATATGTTCACCCTTACGCGCTTGCACGATGGGTGCTAATAACATTAGCTTGTTACCTTCGCCCATCCCCAGGGTATGGTCGACCATCTGGCTGACGGTTTGCGCCTCCAGAGTGGTTCCATGTTGCGGGCATTGTGGACTACCGGTACGGGCAAAGAGCAGACGCAGATAATCGTGGATCTCGGTAATGGTACCTACCGTTGAACGTGGGTTATGTGAGGTGGCTTTTTGTTCGATAGAGATAGCGGGTGACAGACCTTCGATATGGTCAATATCCGGTTTTTCCATCATCGACAGAAATTGGCGGGCATAAGCCGATAGCGATTCGACATAGCGTCGTTGCCCTTCGGCATAAATGGTATCAAAGGCGAGTGATGATTTGCCCGAACCAGACAAGCCAGTAATGACAATCAGTTGGTCTCTGGGTAGATCAATATCGATGTTTTTCAGGTTGTGGGTGCGTGCCCCCTGAATGCGGATGGTATTCATGGCGTTCCAGTTAATCAGCTAACCTGCTACTATACTGCTCTTTGCTACCTTTGGGCAGTTAATCTTGAATAAATCAAATACAGTACGACAGGCGATGAGCTCAATGGAGCGTCGTGCCGTGCAATCGCTTGCCGGCATATTTGTCTTTCGTATGCTGGGTTTATTTATGATCCTGCCGGTATTTTCTCTCTATGCCGATGAGCTGGAAGGTGCAACCCCACTGTTGATCGGTATCGCCCTCGGTGCCTACGGTTTGACGCAGGCCTTGTTACAAATTCCTTATGGCCTATTATCCGATCGTATTGGGCGTAAACCGGTCATTGCGATGGGGCTGGTGATCTTTGCGCTGGGCAGTGTCGTGGCTGCTATGGCTGATTCGATCTATATGGTTATCTTTGGCCGCGCCTTGCAAGGTGCGGGTGCTATTGCTGCTGCTGTGATGGCACTGGTTGCGGACCTTACGCGGGAAGAAAACCGTATTCGGGCGATGGCGACCATTGGTATTAGTATCGGGATGTCTTTTGCCGTTGCCTTGATCGCAGGGCCGCTGCTTAATACCTGGATCGGTGTTCCGGGTATCTTTTGGTTTACGGCAGTACTGGCGATTATCGGTATTGGTATCTTGTACCTGATCGTCCCTGATCCTGTTCATAGTCACCTGCACCGGGATGCGCAGGCGGTGCCGGAACAATTTCAATCGGTGTTAAAGGATCGACAGCTATTGCGTCTGGATCTGGGTATTCTTTGTTTGCATTTTATCCTGATGGCGAGCTTTGTGGTATTGCCGGTGATTATTCGAGATGTGGCAGGGCTGGATGTGAATAGTCACTGGAAGATCTATTTGCCAGCATTATTGCTTTCTGTTGTGGCGATGATCCCGTTGATCTTGCAGGCGGAAAAACATCGTCGTATGAAGTCGGTCTTTATTGGTTCAGTGTTGGTGTTGGCGATAGCCGAACTTATGCTCTGGTTTGAACATGCCAACGCATGGGGTATTTTTATTGCATTAGCGGTATTTTATACCGCATTTAATACCCTGGAGGCCATTTTACCTTCTCTGATCTCCAAGATGGCGCCCGCTTCCAATAAGGGAACAGCGATGGGTTTTTATTCCAGTTCACAGTTTTTGGGCGCCTTTTTAGGCGGGGCTAGTGCGGGTTGGTTGCAGGGGATCTATGGTCTGGCAAGTGTTTTTTTGTTGTGTGTTGCCGTGGCGTTATTATGGGCATTGGTGGCATGGTCAATGAAGAATCCACGTTATTTGACCAGTTATCTGTTATCGGTTGGTTCTCTCGATGAGCAACAGGCAAGGCAGTTGGCATTGCGTCTCACTCAGGTGAGTGGTGTAGCCGAGGCTGTCGTTATTGCTGAAGATAAGGTGGCTTATCTCAAGGTTGATCCTCATGCGCTGGATGAGGAGCAGTTGTTTCAGTATCAGGTGTCTTCTTCCCGGAATTTGAAATAAAAAAAAGGAAGCCAAAGGCTTCCTCTAAATAAGCACTACTTTTATAGTTATTTTTTCTTACGACGAAACACTCCGACCATACCAAGCAAACCTGAACCGAATAACCATACCGCTGCTGGAACAGGAACAGGGTTTGGGCCATCAATGGTGATGCAGGCTTCTAAATTAGAATCGCCTATGCATTGATTATTGCTACGAACCAGGAAGTGACCAGCAAAAGACCATTCAGTACTGTCCCATCTCTCTAATGTCCCGCTGGCACGGTAAGCATTTTGAGGTGCTGGGACATCAGGTCCTGTAAATAATGCGCCCATAGAGACATGCTTATCTACGTTGATGGATTCCTCTGTAATACCGAAGCTGCCGGTATAGCCTAATAGACCTTTAGGGGTGTTTGCTAGAGTGTCACCTAGATAGCTAACCATGGTAGCGATTCCAGGGTCTATGATATTGGAATTGATATTCTGAGTAACGAGAGGAACCCCAAACTGTGTAAACAGATCATTGACCTGAGCCAGTGTGGCATGTTCCCATGCGGACAGACTACCGAGCGGTACGCTGGCCGTCGTTATATAACCGTTACCGTGAATGGCTATCTCAACATCATCATAAGACATGCCCTGTGTGGCTGTCAGGTCGAGCCAATCAAGATTGTTAACATTGTCAAAGGTGAAGCTGCCATAATCAATCAGTGCGGCACTGCTGTTCATGCTCAATGTGATTAATGATGCGGCAACTAATGCCTTTACGCTTTTTTTGATCGTCGTGTTGTTCATTATTAAAACTCCTAAAATATGTTTAATGAAAATCCTTTTTTCATTACCAAGTGTTTTCGTCGTGTCCTTGGTATTAACACTAAGCATCAACCGTGCCAGTTTTTCAAGTGTTTGAAAATAAAAGGATAATTCTTACGTTTATAATAAAAAATAGGTGTAGTGTAAGTTTTTTCGACGATTATCTTGTGCTTGTGATCGGTTTTATTTTTATAACTTATTGATTAATAAGTGATGTTATTGTTTTTATAGTTGTTATTTTCTGTAAAAAAACACCCCTTATTTTTAAAAATAGTGTAAATTATTTTAACAGTGGTTTTTTTGTGGAGGTGTTTATTTTTTATTAATCCTTTAAAAACATTTGCTTATGTGTTTTTAAAGAGTTTGTCGGGATAGTTAAATATTTGTTGTTTGGTTTTGCTCAGGCACATAGTATGATAGACACTTAATTGATAATGACCCCATCCAGGGATGGGTGGCTGTTGATAATAGGAGATGGATATGGCAAGAGGTGTTAATAAGGTGATTCTGGTGGGTAATCTGGGTAAAGATCCGGATGTACGTTATATGCCGAGTGGTGGTGCGGCGGCTAATGTAACGATTGCAACAACGGATTCATGGAAAGATAAACAAACCGGAGATAAACAAGAACGTACCGAGTGGCACAATGTGGTGTTCTTCAATCGTCTGGCAGAGATTGTGGGTGAATACCTGAAAAAGGGTTCACAGGTTTATGTTGAAGGTTCCTTGCGTACTCGCAAGTGGCAGGACAAGAGTGGTAATGATCGTTACACCACGGAGATTGTTGCTAGCGAGATGCAGATGTTAGGTGGTCGTGCCGGTTCAGGCTCAGCTGCTTTTGATAATCAGCAGTCACGATCGCAATCACCACCACAGTCACAACCACAGTCACAACCAGCCGCATCACCTGCATCTGCACCCGCAGCAGCGATGGATGATCTGGATGATGATATTCCGTTCTAGCATGGTGGGGTCAGAGCACTTGAAAAGGAAAGAGGAGCCTTTAGTTCCTCTTTCCTTTTCAAGTGCTCTGACCCCATTTGTTGCGCTGATTTTTCTTGCTTCACCATTACAGGCAGGAACCCTGGACGTGCACCAGGTATTGGCGCGCGTGCTGAATTATCACCCCTCATTAAAGATAGCCATGCTTGAACTGCAGTCTGCACAACATGAAGGCAAGAGGGTGCGTAGTCGTCTGGGTTGGCAACTGGGTGCAGCCGCAGGTGTGCGGCATGATGTATCCTTCTTTGGTTCACCGAATGATGTGCTTGATCTCAATACACAACTGACACGGCAACTGGCTACGGGGGAGACGGTATCGTTATCTGCGAGTCTGGCCTATAACCGGGCGGATGTCAGTCTGATTCCTGGATTTCCTAATCCCTACACTGATACTCGTCTCGATCTGAGCTACCGTATCCCGCTACAAAAGGGCAAAGGTAATCTACCTTATCAGCAGGCAGTTGCCGATAGCGGGCGCGGTGTCGATGTTCAACAAACCAACTTAATGATGCAGGCGGATCGCCTGGCGTGGCAGTTGGTGGATCTTTATTATGCCCTGGCAAGTAATGAGATGCGTTTGAGTAATGGACGGCAGTCGATTAAACGCGCACAACGATTAATGGACTATATTAACGAACGGAGTCAATTAGGTGTTGCTGAAGGAAAGGATCAGTTGCAGGTACAGGCGCAGCTAAAATCACTGTATGCGCAACAGCAAATATTAAAATCACAAGTGCGTCAGCAACAGATTGCCCTTAATCGTTTAATGGGGAATCGTTGGGATGAGGTGTTTTCTCTGGTGATTCAGAATAAGACTGTCAATCACTTTGAGCATGACACGGTGTTGGCGCAGGCACAGCAGTATAGCCCACAGCTTAGACAGTTTGAAATACAATTAACACAGATTGAGGGTCAGATTGCTGTGCGCCGAGATGCACGCAAGAATCAACTGGACCTGGTTTTATTTGCCGGTGATCGTGATCTGCGTGGTGATCTACTGGTGTCATCCTATATGGATAACGAAATAATCGGCGGTTTCCGATTTGAGTTTAAGCAAAGCATGAACCGTGATGGGGTTGATGCTGAACTCTATCAGGCACAATTACAACGGGGGTTGATGTTACAGCAAAAGACGCAATATCTGGATGGACTGAAATACGATGTTGCATCATTACTAACGGAGCTGACGGACAGTGTTTATACCTTGCGGGCACAGCGGGCTAGTCTGTCTGTTGAACAAGATAAATTAAGTGATGCAGAATGGCGCTATCGGGATGGGCGTATGGATATGGATCAAGTCATTGCCTTTGAGAACCAATTATCAAACGTTGAGTTGGCTCTTGCCTCGCAAGAGCTGGATATACTCAGGCTGTTAAAACGGATTAGTATTATTCAGGGTGGTTTATGGGATGAGGTTGAACTACCCGCCTATTTGAGCTTTATTAAAGAGGGTGCGTTGTAGTGCAGCTTATTATCCGCTTCCTGGTGGAACGTAGTCTGGTGGTCAATTTGATCTCGGTATTTCTGTTGGCGCTGGGTCTGGTGACCTCGGTGATGTTGTTGCGTATCGAGGCATTTCCCAATGTTAATCTCGATCAGGTGCATATTAATGTTGTCTATCCCGGCGCATCCCCCGAAGAGCTGGAGCAGTTGGTGATTACACCTATTGAGCAAGAGCTACGTTCTCTGAACGGGATTGATAGCATGAAGTCAACTGCGTTTCCAGGTTCAGGGCGTATTGTGATGGAGCTTGATCCGGATGCTAATAATCGTGCACGTATCAGCAGCGAGATATCACTGGCGGTTGATCGTGCAAAATTACCCGCAGATCTACCTTATGATCCCAGTGTGCTGGAGGTCGATGGGGGTGTTTTTCCTATTATACGGATGTCGGTATCCGCACCCCTGGATGAGTTGGCATTAAAGCGTCTGGGTGACAAGCTACAGGATGATCTGTTGAATATTGAGGGTATCGCCAAGGCGCAGATCCTGGGTGAGAGAAAGGCGGAGATTCGTATTGTTGTCGATCCTGAGCGTATGCGGCAGCATCATATTACCGTGCGAGATCTGGTCAACAAGGTGAAGGGCTGGAATCTGAATGCGCCGGGTGGCGATATCCTGACCGCAGCGGGGCAGAAGACAGTGCGCATTGTGGGTGAGTTCTCTGATATCCATGATGCGCAGGATCTGGTGTTACGCGCCAATGATCGCGGTGATATTGTACGCCTGATGGATGTGGCTGATATAGAGGAGGCTCTAGTTGAGCCTCAAACCCTGGAGGATATTGCTGGTGAGCCGGCATTATCTTTTTTGATACTAAAAAAATCCGACGCGGACATCATCAAGACGGTCGATCGTATCAAAGCCTATATTGAAACGATTCCAGCAATCTATGGTAATGATCTCACAGTAAAGACTTTTCAGGATTTTTCACGTTTTGCCCGTGTGCGTTTAGGCGTGTTAACTAATAATGGCATCCTGGGTCTGGGTCTGGTCTTTATTACCTTGTTATTGTTCTTGCGCTTTTCGGTGGCAATGACTACCACCTGGGGGCTACCTATTATCTTTATGAGTGGGATATTTTCTTTATATCTGGCGGGGATGACACTGAATCTGATCTCCATGATGGGGTTTATCATGGTATTGGGTATGCTGGTGGATGATGCCATTATTATTGGTGAGAATATTACCTGGCACATGGAGCAGGGGGTTCGACCCATGCAGGCGGCAGTGCAGGGTGCAATGGAATTGTTAGGCCCGGTGACAACAACGATTATGACGACCGTCGCGGCCTTTCTACCGATGATGTTTATGAGTGGGATTATTGGTAAATTTATTATTGCCATCCCAATGGTGGTGATCTCCTTGCTGATCTTTTCCTGGCTGGAATCCTTTCTTATTCTGCCCAGTCATGTTGCCCATGTTACTCATGCTGACAAACATCCACCGGAGCGGAAATGGCTGATTGCGTTGGAGGATTTTTATGTCCGGGTATTAGCCTGGGCTCTTCGTTTTCGCTGGTTGACGGTGATGGTCGCCATCCTGGTTCTGGTGGCAGCCATGATGTTGGCTCGAACTATGTCGTTTCAGTTGTTTCCACCAGAGGGTGTGGATGAATTTATTGTGCGTGTAATCGCGAAACCGGGTACAGACCTGCGTAGTATGAGGCAAAACCTCAAGGATGTGGATACCGAGATGCGTGCCTATATTAACCCGGATTACCTACAGGCTACCCTGGCAAGGAGTGGTGACATTTCGGTCGATCAGGGTGATCCACTAACCCAGCGTGGCAGCCGTTATGGACAGATTCGTGCCATCTATACCCCTGCTGTTAGCCGAGCGGGACATAATGCGATGGATGATATGTATCGTCTGGATCATATACTAAAGGAGAAATTTCCTGCCTTTGATATTGCAACTACGGCGCTACGACCCGGTCCTCCGGTGGGTCGGGCGCTGGAGGTGAGTATCTCCGCGCATAAGGATGTTCAGACGCAGCAGGCGGCGCGGCAACTCATGCAATATCTGCAAACGATTGATGGGGTGACTATGATTGATAGTGGTTTAAGACGAGGCGATGATGAATTGCATCTTATCCTTGATCGTGAGCGTGCTACCTATGTCGGGGTTGATCTGGCTAATGTGGCTCAGACCATACGCGCGGCTACCGGTGGTTTGGTGGTATCAACGGTGCGCAGAGGAACCGAAGAGCTTGATGTGACGATTCGTTTCCCGGATACCGCAGGAAAGGATGTTGATCAGTTGGCATCCCTGTATGTATCCAATAATCGAAATGATAGGGTGCCGTTAAGCAAGATATCATATTTTGAGTCACATCCGGGCTATACCACGATTCGTCATAGTGAAGGTGTGCGAATTGTTAATGTTGTCGCCGATGTTGATGTTATCAAATTATCGAGTTTAGCATTGAACACGCTGGTTCTGGAGCATCAGGCAGAATGGTTGGGCGATCTTTATGACAAGGTGAATGTGCATTATGGCGGTGAAGAAGAAAAGAATCAGGAGTCCTTTGTTAGCCTGATTATCGCCTTTGCCTTTGCCCTGGTTGCGATCTTTTTTATCCTGGCGATACAGTTTAACAATATGAGTTACCCCTTTCTGGTGATGTTAGCGATTCCCTTTGGGGCAATCGGGATTATATTCAGTTTTTATCTGCATAATATTTACTGGAAGCCGATGCCGTTATCTTTTTTCTCCAGTCTGGGTATGGTGGCACTAACCGGTGTGGTGGTGAATAGTTCACTGGTGTTGCTGGTGTTTATCCAACGTGCCAGACAGTCGGGTCTGGAGATGATAGATGCCATCATGCAGGCAGGTAGAAGAAGGCTGCGTGCAGTTTTACTCACAGCCATGACAACGGTTGTTGGTTTGTTACCGACCGCCTATGGCTGGGGTGGACTGGATGGATTTGTGTCACCGATGGCACTGGCACTTTCCTGGGGGCTGACCTTTTCAACCCTGGTGACACTGATTGTTATTCCCGCAGCACTGGCTGCGGGGCATGATGTGAAGTGCTGGTTTACAAGGCGTGCTTGAGGGGACAGACCCAAAAACCGGGTCTGTCCCCGGTTCGGAGTGATGCAGGTAGGCACAGCCTGGGGACAGACCCGGTTTTTGGGTCTGTCCCCTTCAGCACCACTGGCTTCGAGCATTAATCGATCTTGCGCACACCATCCGGGGTGCCCAGCAGTAACACATCGGCAGGGCGTGCAGCAAACAGGCCAACGGTGACAATACCGGCTAACTGGTTGAGTTCGGTCTCTAGCTTAACCGGCTCCATGATCTCCAGATCATGCACGTCCAGAATAATATTGCCATTATCCGTCGTAAAACCCTCACGTAATACCGGCCGACCACCGCGTTTTGCCAGTTCTCTGGCAATATAACTACGCGCCATCGGGATAACCTCAACAGGGAGTGGGAAGGTGCCCATAACATCAACTAACTTGGATTCATCGGCAATACAGATAAATTTTCTGGATGCGCCGGCAACAATCTTTTCACGCGTTAAGGCACCACCGCCACCCTTTATCAGATGCAGATATTTATTAGACTCATCCGCGCCATCGACATAGACGGATAGCTCGCCTGCTTCATTCAGATCCAATACCCGGATGCCATGTGCCTGTAGTCGCTCTGCACTGGCGACGGAGCTTGCAACGGTGCCGTCGATCTTGTTTTTTATACCCGCTAAGGCATCAATAAAGCAATTGGCAGTAGAACCAGTACCAACACCGATGATAGTGCCTGCTTCTACATATTCAAGGGCAGCCTCTGCCACCATTTTTTTAAGTGCATCTTGATCCATTTTGTTTCTCCTGTTGGGATGACCATTTCAAGTGCTCTGACCCCGTTAACTGATGTATTTATTATACCGAAGTCATGAATTGATTGCATTTATCAATCTTATTGGTAATGTAACGCTATGTTAGATAAATATTTGAAAATGATCCTCAATGCACGGGTTTATGATGTGGCAAAGGAAACCCCGTTGGAATACGCGGGCATGTTGTCTGCACGCTTGAATAATAAGGTCTGGTTGAAGCGGGAAGATCTACAACCCGTGCACTCATTCAAATTGCGCGGGGCTTATAACAAGATTGCCCAACTTTCAGAACAGGATTGTAAAAACGGCATTATTGCTGCCTCCGCGGGTAATCATGCGCAAGGCGTTGCTCTGGCGGCTCGTAAACGTAAGGTTAAGGCGTTGATCGTGATGCCACGCACAACACCGGATATCAAGGTGAGTTCAGTGCGCGCCTATGGTGCCCGTACGATCCTGCATGGGGATACCTATGATGAGGCTTGTACCCATGCGCTGCAGATTGCTGATGAGCGTAAGATGACCTTTATCCACCCCTATGATGATCCTGCCGTGATCGCCGGTCAGGGAACTATCGGTATGGAGATCCTGCGCCAGCATGAAGGTCATCTGGATGCCGTATTTGTCCCCGTGGGTGGGGGCGGTTTAATTGCCGGTGTGGGTGCCTATATCAAGAAGGTGCGTCCCGGGGTCAAGGTGATTGGTGTCGAACCTGAAGATGCGCCTTGTATGTATGAGGCACTGAAGCGCAAGCGCCGGATCAAGCTCAAACAGGTGGGGATCTTTGCCGATGGTGTGGCGGTACGTCAGGCAGGGAAGGAAACTTATAAGCTGGCGCGTGAGTGTGTGGATGAGATGATCCTGGTGAGCACCGATGAGATCTGTGCGGCTATTAAAGATATATTTGATGATAGTCGTGCGATTGTTGAACCAGCCGGTGCGCTGGCACTCGCCGGCTTGAAGCGCTATGTACAGGATAACGCGTTGGAGGATGCCGCACTGGTTGCCATTAATAGTGGTGCTAATGTTAATTTTGATCGCTTGCGTCATGTCGCTGAACGTGCGGAATTGGGCGAGCGTCGCGAGGCATTGCTTGCGGTGACGATACCGGAACGCCCCGGTAGTTTTCGTAAATTCTGTCAGACCATCGGCCAACGGGGGATTACCGAGTTTAATTATCGCTATTCCGGGGTGAGTGAGGCTTATGTCTTTGCCGGTGTGCAATTACAGAATGGGGATGAGGAACGTAGTGAGATTATGACATCACTGCAAGATCAGGGTTATTCCGTAGTGGATATGACCGATAATGAAATGGCCAAGATGCATGTGCGTTACATGGTGGGTGGCAAGTCACCCGAGTCATTACAAGACGAGGTATTGTACCGTTTTGAATTTCCGGAACGTCCAGGGGCATTACTCCGGTTTTTAACACGGATTGGCAAGCGCTGGAATATCAGCCTGTTTCATTATCGTAATCAGGGTTCAGCCTATGGTCGTGTGTTGGTCGGCATACAGGTGCCCGGTGGTGATGAGAAGCCATTGCGCGAATTTTTGTCAGGGCTCGGTTATAGCTATTGGTCAGAGAAAGATAATCCAGCCTACCACCTATTCCTTGGGTAGGGTGCGTACTACGCACCATGGCTCTTTATCACAAAGGGTAACGTATCTCCTGTTCGGTAGCGATCCCATGTAACGGTATATCCCATTCCCGCCGTTTGAGCTTTTTTACCACCTGGAAGCTATAGGCCATGCCGAGTAACTTAGGGTGTTGCCAGTGATTATTGCGGGCAAGAAAGGAAAAGCTGCGATCATAGTAGCCACCGCCCATACCGACACGAGTACCCTGTAGGTCACAAGCCACCAGTGGCGTTAACACTAGATCCAGGCGTTGTAGGTGGATATGTTGTTTGATCCGATGCCGAGGCTCCATAATGCCATATTGATTCATCTCCAGCCGATCACCAGGGTAGTAGGGTGCAAACCAGAGCTGTTTATCCTGAATGTTTGTTAGCAACGGAAGATAGATGGTTTTTCCCATAGCCCATGCTCGTTGCAGTATCCATTGTAGATCCATCTCGCCATTAATCGGCAGGTAGGCAGCGATATGTTGGCTGCGAAGAAACAATGGGTGGGTGATGACATGCCTCGCCAGTTGGCGGGCAGCCCGTTGTCGTTGTCGCCGATTCAGCTTAGCGCGTTGTTGGCGTATGCTCTGACGAATCGTATTTATGGATGACATATTAGGAAGGTGCTCTCCGCCTGTGCCGTCGTGGTGTTCGACCTTGAAACCAAAGGGTTCAGGTGGGGACACTGACGATGTTTAAGGCTTCCTGCCTATAGCAGGCTTGCACACCAACATCAGTACGGGTATCCCCGAAGTCGATTATTATCGGCTCAAGAATGTATACCACTAACAAACACTGCAGAGGGCACCTATTTCAAACTTTTAATGGTCTATAACCACATTATAAACTAATTTTCTATCTTTCGCTAAACACCGCTATCCAAATCTTTTAAAATTCCGTTTTCTATGCTGTATATCCAACCATGGATAGATAAGTCTCTTCCTTGCTTCCAGGCGTTTTGTACAATAGTTGTATTCCGTATATTTATGACTTGTTCTTTTACATTGAGTTCACAGAGTAAATCCAATTCTTCTTTATGAGAAAGTCCGGAGAATTTTGATTTGTGAAAGCGAATAACATCTTTTACATGACGCAACCAGTTATCGATAAGCCCGTGTTCATGGTTTTCTAGTGCTGCCTTGATACCGCCACAGCCATAATGGCCACAGATTATAATATGTTTTACTTTTAAAACCTCAACGGCGAACTGTATAACAGAAAGACAATTCAGATCGGTATGGACTACAATATTTGCAATATTGCGATGCACAAATACTTCGCCTGGTTGTAATTTAGTGATTTGGTTGGCGGGCACTCTGCTATCTGAACAACCTATCCATAGATACTCAGGGGATTGTTGTTTTGATAACCGAGTAAAAAAATCAGGGTCTTTTTCTTTTATTGCAGTTGCCCATGAACGGTTATTTTGGAATAGGTGTTTAAGTGTTTTCAAGTGATAAGACTCTCTTGTCTAATGGCTACCAATAATGCTGCAAATATAAATAATGGTGTTTGTTTCATGCTTTTCCTCATAAATTCATTAATCCTGAGTATGCTACACCTGATAGTAAAGCCATCTCACGATGCCATGTTGCTAAATCATTGCTATTAAATTTTCTTAAATCATTATGGCCACACGCTCGTGCCATTACTTGCATCAGTTCCACAGAAGCGACAAAGTAATTATGTAACTGAGTCGAAGATTTTTCAATATTTAACTTTTGGCGTAAGTCCTCTTTTTGTGTGGCAATACCTACCGGGCAGTTATTTGTATTACACATTCTGGCTGCAACACAACCAATTGCCTGCATAGCACTATTTGAAATGGCAATGCCATCTGCACCAAGCGCCATAGCCTTAACAAAATCCATGGGGACACGTAAGCCACCGGTAATGATCAACGTCACACGACCACTGGCACCTTGCTTGTCCAGATAGCGCCGAGCCCGTGCAAGAGCCGGTATGGTCGGCACACTGATATGGTTTCGAAACATCTCCGGTGCTGCACCTGTGCCGCCACCGCGACCATCTAGTATTATGTAATCGGCACTGGCATCTAGTGCAAACTGAATATCCTTTTCGATATGGTTTGCGCTGAGCTTAAAGCCAACAGGAATGCCGCCAGTAATTTCTCTAACGCGGTCTGCAAACTGTTTAAATTCTTTTGCTGAAGAAAGGTTTTTAAATGTAGGTGGTGATATAGCCGGCTCACCCTCAGTTATGCCTCTTACCTGAGATATCTTGCCTATGTTTTTGTTACCTGGAAGGTGACCTCCGGTGCCTGTTTTTGCACCTTGCCCGCCTTTAAAATGGAAGGCCTGTACTTTAGCCAGTAGTTCTTCTTTATAGCCGAATCCTGCGCTGGCATATTCATAAAAATAGCGGGTATTGGCTTCTTGTTCTTCAGGTAACATTCCTCCTTCACCCGAACAGATGCCAGTCCCTGCGAGATCGGCACCTTTGGCTAAAGCTATTTTGGCTTCTTCAGACAGCGCACCAAAGCTCATATCAGAAACAAATAAAGGAATTTTTAAAATCAATGGTTTTTTAGCTTCTGCTCCAATCACCAACTCTGTGCCTACAGTGACGTCTTCTAATAATGGTTTTGTGGCCATTTGTGCGGCCATTATTTGCAAATCATCCCAATGGGGTAACAGATGTCGTGGAACACCCATAGAGGTCATTGGGCCATGATGGCCTAGTTTGGATAGCCCTTCCTGGGCAAGCTGGTGTATAAATTCTACCGTAGGTTCTTCGGCTGTTGATATGGCTTTTGGCAGATCAGAAGGTTTTGAGATTACCCCCGGCCCTTCTTTACCCACTTCATCGGCGTTGAATTGCTTATGAGTGCCATCGCAATAAGGTTCATTACCCGTATGTTTGCATGTGCACAAATAGGCATCCCCATCTTCATCAGAAACAATCACTCTGGGGGTAAAAGATGTGCCTACATGTGAACCATCACAGAATGGCTGGCTTTTAGACCTACCACATGTGCAGAAATGATATTCCTGACCTTTAGAAAGATTAACCTTAACAGGTTTGTTATCTGCAATTATTGGGTTGCTCATATTACCCTCTTTTATTTGGTTTCGACATTATCTTGAAACTCATTTCCATTGAGATCGGCTGACTCCAATGACAAAGGACGTGTTCCAAGGTCTACAAAGGGTTGAACTGCTGCTGGAAGCTTATCGACCTCAAGGTCCCACGTTCCGATTAAGCTCCTGTTACCCATTCGGGTTTAATTATTACATAGGAGTCTAGCATGAAATCTGTGGAACAAAAACGATTTGACGACCTGTATCAAAAATACCTTCGCACCTTGAAGCTACAAGGAATGAGTGACAGCACCATTGATTTTGATTATTAATAGGGGGATTACAATCAGCAGTTGCCAATTAATTTATTTAAACTAGTATTAGTATACATTGAATAAGAATATTGAGGAGGATCTGAAATGGCAATAATGCATTCCATGAAGTTTTTCAAAATAATGATGATGATGATTACCCTTGCGTTATCCATTAATGTAAGTGCATCGTTGATTGATAAGGGTACTTATACTTCAGATACTGTATCAGGCCTGGACTGGCTGGATCTTACCGCAACAACAGGCTTGTCTTACAATTATGTTTCTTCACAGCTTGGATCCGGTGGGCTATTTGATGGCTGGAGTTATGCAGGAGTAATGCGGATTGAGACATTGATTCAGCATGCGGGAGGAACCAGTCCATTTACCGGATGGACCACCATAAATAATGGTGTGGTTTCATCCTTATTAAATACATGGGGGCAGACACAAACATTTCTGGAATCTCGCATTATAACCGGAGGTGTCTATACGGTTAATGGCAATATATTTGTATCTATCCTTTCTGATGATCCCAATCAGAGTATTAGTACTACAAGTGATTTTATTTCACTAACCGAGACAACGATTGCTCCGGGCGGTTCTAATTCTGTATATGGATCTGCATTGTATCGAGCGACATCTATTGTTCCCATTCCTGCTGCGGTGTGGTTATTTGGTTCCGGTTTAATTGGATTGATGGGTGTGGCAAGACGTAAGTAAAGGACATGTGTTAAATCGCCCTGTTTCCTAGCGCATGAGAAACTAATTGTTGCGTTTCACTTTTACAAAAAGTAACAAGGAAAATAAACCGCTGCCAAATAACCACACTGCCGCTGGAACGGGAACGGTACTCGTTAGTACAAGCTCTATGTCATCTATAAAAACATATGCAAAGCCAAGCGACCCCGTGCCTTGTATTATAGAAGATGTGTTTGCAGTATCCAGGAAGTTCCCAATTACGACGGAATTCTCACCGCCCAGTGCAGTGAATGTGCCAGAAATAAGTACCCAGTTATCTTTATCTACCAGATAATTGTTAGTAGGGTTAGTTACTTGTGGTGAATAAGGAAGTGCATTAGTGACGTTTAATGGACCAATTTGACCATTAGAAAAATACATGCCTATTGAGTCAGTGGCAAAATAGGAAGTGTCCGCAAGGGAAACCCACATAGATGCTTGGTATATTTCACCTGCAACTAATGCAGTTGTTAAAGGTGCCTCAATATATTCACGCCACTCTAATGAAGCATCATTGCCATCATATAAACGTACACCCACATAAGCCTCTCCAGTTTTTGGTGTTTGTGTACCCGCGTAATCTGTTGTTGCATCGGTAGGCTGCGACTATCCTGTAGCGAATAGTTGGTTTGACGTTGCTTGACTTAACCCGGCAGGGCATTGTGTAAATGACTCGAAACTCCCATAATCCAGTATGGTTTTATCTTTTTTTTTAACAATGAAATCACGGTAAGTCATTGTAACACTGTCTTCTCACGACTTATAAAGTTGATGCCGAGACAAATTTGATGATATGGATACCTCGATGATAAAGCGGATGAAAGCGTTGGAGGATAGGAGCTGGCGCCGCATGTTAGTCTATTTAGAATTACCCCACGGAGATTGTTTTTTAAATGTTGAGATATACAAATTCTCAACCTTATCTCTGGCCCATTGGGTCTTACGTAAAAACTTCAGCGATGACTTGATTGATGGATCGCTCTTAAAACAATTGATATTGATTCTTTGAGCCAATCCATCCCAGCCGAAGTGCTCCTCCAGCCTCGTTACAACCTTCTCAAGTGTAACGCCATGCAATGGATCATTTGGTTGCTCATTACTCATACTCTAAATACTCCACTATTACCCTCAGTGTTTACAGCACATAACGCCTGCACAACGAAACAGCGTATTTACGGTCAATATTGATGCGATTGTATTATCTTTGTGGGGCAGCTTTAAACTTTAGATCTAGCTATTCCAATTAAACCTAAAAGACCTGAAGTAAATAACCAGGTTCTAGTCATTCGCTTGTTCACAGGCTGCTCGCCACTCACTAATCTGTTCAGC
Organism: Gammaproteobacteria bacterium; assembly: GCA_013151035.1. NCBI lineage: Bacteria > Pseudomonadati > Pseudomonadota > Gammaproteobacteria > Gammaproteobacteria bacterium. The sequence continues at coordinate 45,993 of JAADJB010000042.1, read as the reverse complement.
ATACAGACCACGTTCACGACAGTAGCCCACTCAATAACCAGTTTCTTGGCTTTTTGGTAAATCTCCTTCTATCATTTCAAGGGTATTAATATCAAACAGGCCGACATACTCACCATAAACCGCATGAAAATGTGGTGGTGGATGATCTCCAAAAAATAGTTTTATGACAATTCCGTAAAATCTTGCTATTTCAGGCATGTTTCTTCCTCATGTTTTTTTCCATAACGTTGCGAAGCAAAAGTTTTTTAGGGAAGGGGGTGCAGTTTGCTAAAGTTCTAGCTGCTTGCTCTGGTTGAGTGCGAGCTCGATTTTTTCCTGCAGGGAGCGGATGCGTGTGCCCATTGATTGGTGGTAATCGGTGCGATGGGTATTGTACTGTAGTAGCTCATTGGCGATGTTGAGGGCGGCCATGATGGCGATGCGATCCATGCCGACGACTTTTCCGCTGTCGCGAATCTCATTCATCTTGCTATTAAGGTATTCTGCTGAGGCGAGCAGGCCGTCCTCTTCATCGGCAGGGCAGGCGATTTTGTATTCGCGATCCAGGATCTTGATATTGACGGGATGAGCGGGTTGTTTGCTCATTGGCTAGTCTCCATTGCCTTTAAGCGATTAATCATTGATTCTACGCGCGTGCGGGCCAGTTCATTCTTTTCGATCAGTTGGGCGCGTTCGGTGACCAGGTTTTCCTGGTGGTCGCGTAATATCCGGTTTTCTTCCTGTAGATGATTCATGATTTCAATGAGTTCATCGAGACGGAATTCCAGACTCTTGAGTTCTTTGTCGGCTGAGGCCTTGGCGGGATCTTTTGGCATTGTGCCAATATAGTGCGGAGTTTTATCAGGGTCAATGTTTACGAGGTGAAATGATGAGAATATGGCATAATTAACCAATAAATGTTCTGAATAGTGGGTTTGAAAGAGTTATGGCACAAATATCCCTTATTGATATCGATCACCTGGATGAGGTCTTGCAGCGTTCGCAATCCGAGTTGAGTGCGGAGGAGGTGCATGGTATTGCCTGTGGTATGTTGGCAGTATTGGGGTCGGTTGACCCTGATCCTCTGGTTAAGCATGTTGTTGAGGACTTTGATGCGCACAATCTGGCGCATAGTGAGGCGGCTAAACTATTACAATCGTTGTTGCGGCAGATTACGACTCAATTTAATGATGTGGAGCTTGATTTTCAGTTGTTGCTGCCTGATGACGATGAATCGATGGATCTCAGGGTGGATGCCTTGTCTGAGTGGTGCCAGGGTTTTTTGCTGGGTGTGGGCATGGGTGGGCTTAAGGATGATACGGATTTGCCTGAAACGGTATCCGAGATGATTACTGACTTGATCGAGATTGCGCGTATCAGTATTGAAGATGACATTGAGGATGAGTTGGAAAATAATTTCTTTGAGGTGGTGGAATATGTGCGTGTGGGCGTGTTATTGATCCATGAGGAATTAAACCCTGTTGATTCATCAACCTTGACCAGTACACGAATACAGTGAGTCCTTTGTATGAGCACTAAAAAAGAATTTGCCCGTAGAAGAAAGCAGTTAATGCGTATGATGGGTGGGGATGCTATTGCTATCCTTCCCACAGCGCTTGAGCATATTCGTAATCGTGATGTGGAATACCCGTTTCGTCCGGATAGTGACTTCTATTATCTAACGGGTTTTCATGAGCCGGATGCGGTGCTGGTTCTATTGCCGGGGCGTAAACATGGTGAGTTTATTCTGTTTTGTCGTGATCGTGATCTTGATAAGGAGACCTGGCATGGTCGTCGCATGGGGCCTGAGGGGGTCTGTGAACAACTAGCAGCGGATGATGCCTTCCCAATTGCCGATATTGATGACATCCTGCCGGGTTTGTTGGAAAGTCGTGAACGGGCTTTTTATACCATGGGGTTATCGCCTGATTTTGATCAACGTATCCTGGGTTGGATCAATGATATTCGTGCTCATTCCCGTACCGGGCACCGGGCACCGGCTGAGTTCGTTAGTATGGATCATCTGTTACATGATATGCGCCTGTACAAGAGTGCGGCTGAGATCAGGATTATGCGTAAGGCGGCAAAGGTGGCTGCTACTGCGCACCGGCGTGCGATGAAGGTCTGTCAGCCTGGTATGATGGAGTATGAGCTGGAGGCTGAATTTATTTATGAGTTTCGTCGTCATGGTATGGAGCATGCCTATTCACCGATTGTTGGTGGCGGTGATAATGCCTGTATTCTGCACTATACCGAGAATAAGGATAAGCTCAATGACGGTGATCTGGTGTTGATTGACGCGGGTGCTGAGTATCAATGTTATGCCTCGGATATCACACGTACTTTTCCGGTTAATGGTTCATTTAGTAAGCCACAACGTGCCTTATATGATCTGGTGCTGGCGGCACAGCATGCAGCTATTGGTAAGGTTAAACCGGGTAATCACTGGAATGCGCCGCATCAGGCGGCGGTGCGTGTGATTAGCAAGGGTTTGATTGCGCTGGGTCTGTTAAGGGGCTCATTACAGAACGTGATTAAAAAAGAGAGTTATAAGCGTTTTTATATGCATCGTACCGGTCATTGGTTGGGGATGGATGTGCATGATGTGGGTGATTACAAGCTGGGTGGGAAATGGCGTGAACTTGAGGTGGGTATGGTGCTGACAGTGGAGCCGGGGCTGTATATCCCTGCCGGTAGTAAGGGTGTGGCGCGTAAATGGTGGGGGATTGGTATTCGTATTGAGGATGATGTGTTGGTGACGCGTGAGGGTTGCGAGGTGTTGAGTAAGGATGTGCCTACGGATGCGGATGAGATTGAGGCCTTGATGGGGTGTGGGGGTTAAGTGGTGTTTTTATGTGAGATCGAGACAGGGGTTACTCCTCTTGATCAGAGACGCGCCGTAAATACATCCATGTAGGCTCCATGCCCGCGTCCATGCGGGCAAGGGTCTCTGATCAAGCGGAGTAACCCCTGTCTCTTGAGTGAACGGGGTAGTAATGGACGGTAGTGATGAAAACAACTGATTATGATGTATTGATTATTGGCGGTGGTCTGGTTGGTGCCAGCCTTGCTTGTGCTTTGTCCGGGCAGGGTTTGCGCATGGGTATCATTGAGGCGGTGCCGTTTGGTCAGGAGGCTCAGCCTAGTTATGATGATCGGGTGATTGCTTTGGCACAGGGTACTCAGCGTATCCTTGCCAGTATGGGTGTGTGGCACTATATGGCTGCCGGGGTAACGCCGATTCATCATATTCATGTTTCGGATCGTGGTCGCTTTGGTTTTACACACCTGGATCGGCAGCAAGAAGGTGTTGATGCGCTGGGTTATGTGGCACCGGCGAGAGTTTTGGGTCAGGCGTTGAATCAGTATCTACAGGCACAGGCGGGGATTGATTTTATTACCCCGGCGGAACTGGATTCTTTCGATATATATGATGACTATGCTGAGGTGCGTGTTCGCTGTGATGATGATATTCGGGTATTTAGTACACGCTTAGTGGTGGCTGCTGATGGATCTGATTCGCTGGTGCGTCAGCAGGCAGATATCGAGGTGACTGAGTGGGCGTATGGGCAAACGGCTATTATTACCAATGTGACCCCGCAATTAGCGCATAACAATATTGCCTATGAGCGTTTTACCGATACCGGGCCATTGGCCTTATTGCCGATGGAGGATCAGCGTTGTGCCCTGGTCTGGACGGTAAAGGATGATCAACTGGATGAGGTAATGGCATTATCAGATGAGCCTTTTTTACAACGTCTACAGGATCGCTTTGGTTATCGCCTGGGTGAGTTTCAGCAGGTCGGTGCCCGCCATGCCTACCCGCTCTCAATGCGCCATGCACAGGAGTCGGTGCGGCCACGTCTGGCATTGATTGGCAATGCGGTGCATACCTTGCATCCATTAGCCGGGCAGGGTTTTAATTTGGGTCTGCGTGATGTTGCGGCATTGGCTGAGGTGTTGGTCGATGTTATTCGCTCGGGTGGTGATGTGGGCGATTTAATGCATCTGCAAGACTATGAGGCCTGGCGGGCGCAGGATCATAAACAAGTGATCGCCTTTACTGATGGTCTGTTGCGTCTGTTTACCAATCCGCTGGCCTCGGTTGCATTGGTGCGCAATGTGGGCATGGTGGGTATGGATATGCTGCCACCACTCAAACGTTTGTTGACACGGCTAACGATGGGACAGTCGGGTCGCATGAGTCGCCTTGCCCGTGGTCTGGGTTTGGGTGAGAAATGAATAGTCCTCACTATGATGTCATTATAGCCGGTGGCGGTTGTGTGGGTGCGACTCTCGCCTGTGCTTTAGGTGAGGCGGGTTTGCAGGTAGCGTTGATTGAATCGCGTTCACGGGAGACCTTGCAACAGCGGTCGGAGGGGATTGATCCACGCGTCTATGCCATTACCCGTGTCTCACAACGCATCTTTGAATCCCTCGGTGTGTGGTCGGCTATTATTGCGGGGGGTGTCAGCCCTTATCGTGAAATGTTCGCCTGGGATGGGTTGGGTTCAGGCTCGATTCATTTTGATAGTGCAGAACTGGCTGCTGATAATCTGGGCTATATTATCGAACAGGGTGTGATTCAGCGTGCTCTGTATCAACATATTGAGCAACTTGCGTCGGTTGAATTATTTGATGCCACTCAAGTTGAGTCGATTGAGCAGGATACTGATCAGATACAGGTATCGCTGGATAATAATAGTCAAATTAGTGGACGCTTGCTGGTGGCTGCGGATGGTCGGGATTCCCTGCTGCGACAACTAGCTGGTATTGAAGTCGAGGTAAAAGATTATCAGCAACATGCAGTCGTTGCCGTGGTACAGACGGAGTTATCTCATCAGGAGGCAGCCTGGCAGCGTTTTTTACCTGCGGGGCCACTCGCCTTTTTACCCCTGCGTGATGGTCAGTGCTCTATTGTATGGTCAACCTCACCCGAGCAGGCGGCTGCACTAATTGATATGTCCGATGATGTTTTTAGAGAGGAGCTGGCGCTTGCCTTTGATTATCGTCTGGGTACTATCCAGCACACCGGGTCGAGGGCATCATTTGCTCTGCGCAGGATGCATGCCGATAGTTATATTGCCCCGCGTATGACCCTGGTGGGTGATGCGGCTCATGCTATTCATCCATTGGCGGGTCAGGGTCTTAATCTCGGTCTGCTGGATGCCGCTGCTCTGGCTGAGGTGGTTATTGATGCCTGTGAGGCGGGTCGTGATATCGGTAGCGAACGGGTGCTACGGCGTTATCAACGCTGGCGGCGCGGCAGTAACTTTACCATGATGATGGCAATGGATGGTTTTAAAGAGGTGTTTGGTAGTGAGCAGCCGGCAGTAAAGTGGGCGCGTAATACGGGGCTGAATCTGATCGATTCGCTGGGGCCATTGAAGAATCTGTTTGCCGGGTATGCGATGGATGCGGGGGATGACCTGCCTGCCTTAGCTATTCCAATCAGTGCACGATCTGACGTATAATCGGGCGCAGTTTCCTTATCGGTAGTATGTTTAGTATGACTCAAAAAACCCCTTTATATCAGGCGCATATTGATGCGAGAGCCAAAATGGTTGATTTTGGCGGCTGGGCTATGCCGATTAATTATGGCTCACAGATTGAGGAGCATCACTGGACGCGTAATGATGCCGCCTTATTTGATGTCTCGCATATGACAGTGGTTGATATCACGGGTAGGGGTGCCCGTACCTTTTTGCAATATCTGTTGGCAAATGATGTGGCGCGTCTCAAGACCTCGGGTAAGGCGCTCTATAGTTGTATGTTAAATGAGCAGGGTGGGGTGATTGATGACCTGATTGTCTATCATTTGCAGGATGATTTTTTTCGTGTGGTGGTGAATGCCTCGACCCGTGAAAAGGATCTTGCCTGGATGAGGCAACAGATTGAGGGTTTCGACGCACAACTGACAGAGTGTGATAATTTTGCTATGTTAGCGATACAGGGGCCTGATGCCAGGGCGCGTGTGATCCCGTTATTAGCGGAAGGCTTACGCACAGCCGCAACTGAGTTACAGCCCTTTCATGCCGTTTTAGTCGATGACTGGTTTATTGCCCGTACTGGCTATACCGGTGAGGATGGTTTTGAAGTGGTGATGCCAGCAACGGAAGTGGTGGCTTTTTGGCAGGCGCTGTTGGCAGTGGGTGTGCATCCCTGTGGTTTGGGTGCGCGCGATACCCTGCGTCTAGAGGCCGGTATGCGTCTCTATGGTGCCGATATGGATGAAACTATCTCGCCATTGGAGGCGGGTCTGGAATGGACTGTGGCTTGGCAACCGGAGACGCGGGACTTTATCGGTCGTAGTGCGTTGGAGCAACAGAAAAAGTCTGGTGTGTCGCATCAGTTGCAGGGTTTGTTATTGCAGGATAGGGGTGTGTTGCGTAATCATCAGAAGGTGATTACCGCAAGTGGTGAGGGTGAGATTACTAGCGGTGGTTTTTCACCTACTTTGCAACAGTCGATAGCCTTTGCGCGACTACCCACTCCAGTTGCTGAACAGTGTCAGGTGGATATCCGCGGTCGTTTATTATCAGCGCGGGTGGTAAAATTACCCTTCGTGCGTAACGGAAAAAGCTGCATTGCGTAGGGTGCGTACCACGCACCAAGAATGTTATTGATGTTATACAGAGGATAAATTATGAGTCAGACACCCAGTGAACTAAAGTATACAAAATCCCATGAGTGGGTATTGGATAATGGCAATGGTACGGTAACAGTCGGTATTACCGATCATGCTCAGGATCTATTGGGTGATATGGTCTTTATTGAGGTGCCTGAGTGTGGGCGTGTGCTGGAGGCTGAAGAGGCCTGTGCGGTGGTTGAGTCGGTTAAGGCGGCCTCTGATATCTATGCCCCATTAAGTGGTGAGGTGACAGCAGTTAATGAGGCGTTGGAGGATTCCCCTGAGTTAGTGAATCAGGATGCTTTCGGTGAGGGCTGGATTATGAAGATGAAGATTGAGGATGAAGAAGTGCTGAATGCCTTGATGGATGCTGATGCCTACGAGAGTTTTCTTACCACGGAAGCCTAATGCCTTTTATTCCCCATACAGAAGATGAGATACAGGCGATGTTGTCGACCTTACAGGTAGACAGTACCGAGGACCTGTTTGATGAGATACCCGCTAACATCCGTTGTGATGGCCTTCCGGGTATACCGTCGATGCTGAATGAGCAGGCGATCAGTCGGCTGATGAGTGCGCGTGCAGCAGCCGATGGACAGCCACTGAGTTTTCTTGGTGCGGGTGCCTATGAGCATCATATCCCGGCAGCGGTGTGGGAGATTGCAACACGTGGTGAGTTTTATAGTGCCTATACCCCATATCAAGCTGAGGCCAGCCAGGGCACCTTGCAACTGATCTATGAATATCAAACCATGATGGCGCGGTTAATGGCAATGGATGTCTCCAATGCCTCTTTATATGACGGTGCCTCGGCGCTGGCAGAAGCGGTATTGATGGCAGTGCGTGGGCATCGAAAATCTAAATCCAAAAGGGTTTTGATGCCGAGGAATTTACATCCTCATTATCGTCGTGCAACGACTACACTGGTGGGTAATCAGGGGATTGATCTGCAAGAGATTGCCTTCTCGGCAACAGGCGGTCATACCCGAATTGAAGATTTGAGCGCTTACGAAGATGAGGATGTGACCGCACTGGTCATTGCACAACCCAATTTCTTTGGCATCCTGGAAGATGTTGATGCATTAACCGATTGGGCGCATCAACAAGGTGCGCTAGTGATTGCAGTGGTGAATCCACTGGCAATGGCGTTACTCACGCCGCCGGGTGAGTGGGGTGAACAAGGGGCTGATATTGTTTGTGGTGAAGGTCAGCCTCTGGGTATTCCGCTGTCGAGTGGTGGCCCTTATTATGGCTTTATGTGTTGCAGTAAAAAGCTGGTGCGGCAGATGCCGGGGCGTATTGTCGGACGTACTGTTGATGTGGATGGACGTGATGGTTTCACCCTGACCTTGCAGGCGCGTGAACAACATATTCGTCGTTCCAAAGCGACCTCAAATATCTGTACCAATCAGGGCTTGATGGTAACAGCATCGACGATTCATATGGCACTGTTAGGTGATGAAGGCCTGCGTCGAGTGGCGTTGGCGAGTCACGAAAATACCCGTAAGCTGATGGAACGATTAACAGCGCTGGATGGTGTGGAACCTATCTTTGATCGTCCTTTTTTCCATGAGGTTGCGTTGCGTCTTTCCTTGCCACTCAAGGGTTTGTTACGTCCTTTGCATGCACATAATCTGTTGCCCGGTTATGAGCTGGAACAGGATTATCCGGAATTAAAAAACACCTTGTTGAGTTGTGCAACCGAGGTTAAGACGGATGACGACATTGACCTCTATGTCGATCACCTTGCCCGCATTATCAAACGTCAGAGTGGTGGCGGTTGTCCTGTTCCACCGAAGATGCAGGAGTAGAGGCATTGATTATTTTTGAACATTCATGTCGCGGTCGACGGGCAACCGCACAGGCACCATTAGATGAAGGGAATGTTACGGATATCCCCTTGTCCATGATGCGCAAGACAAAGGCGGGTTTACCTGAGGTGTCCGAGCTACAGGTGGTGCGTCATTACACACGCCTTTCACAAAAGAATTTCTCTATCGATACGCATTTCTATCCCTTGGGTTCTTGCACCATGAAATACAACCCTCGGGTTTGTAATACGCTGGCGATGTTGCCGGGTTTATTGTCGCGTCATCCGTTTGCACCCGAGGCACAGAGTCAGGGCTTTATGGCCTGTATGTTTGAGTTACAAGAGATGATGCGCGAGTTTACCGGCATGCATGCGGTATCGCTGACTCCGGCGGCAGGGGCGCAGGGTGAGTTTACCGGGATCGCTATGATTCGCGCCTATCATGAGGCTAATAATGATCGGCAACGTGATGAGATTCTGGTGCCCGATGCGGCACATGGGACTAATCCGGCAACGGCGACAATGTGTGGTTACAAGGTCAGGGAGATCCCGACCAATGCCGATGGTGATGTGGATTTTGAAGCTTTGCGTGATGTGGTGGGGCCTAAAACAGCCGGTCTGATGTTGACTAATCCATCCACTCTGGGTGTGTTTGAACGCAGTATTGATGAGATTGCCCAGTTGGTTCATGAAGCGGGTGGTCTGCTTTATTATGATGGTGCCAATTTGAATGCAATCCTTGGTCGTGTGCGTCCGGGTGATATGGGTTTTGATGTAGTGCATGTTAATTTGCACAAGACCTTTTCGACACCGCATGGTGGTGGTGGTCCTGGTGCCGGGCCAGTGGGTGTGTCCGAACGTCTGCAACCCTTTTTACCGGTACCAATGGTGGCACAGGAGGGTGATCGTTATCACTGGCTGACAGAAAAGGACTACCCCCAGTCCATTGGTCGTCTGTCGGCCTTTATGGGTAATGCTGGTATCCTGTTACGCGCCTACATTTATGCACGTATGCTAGGTCGTGAGGGCATGCAGCGGGTCTCTGAGTTTGCTGCCTTGAATGCCAATTATCTAATGGTAGAACTACAGAAGAAGGGCTTTGATCTGGCGTTCCCACAGCGCCGTGCCAGCCATGAATTTATTATCAGTCTGAAACGACAACAGCAGGAACTGGGTGTCACCGCGATGGACTTTGCCAAGCGTCTGCTGGACTATGGTTTTCATGCACCCACCACGTATTTTCCGCAACTGGTACCGGAGTGTTTATTGATTGAGCCTACCGAGACCGAGACCAAGGCAGAGATTGATGCCTTTGTGATGGCGATGGTGCAGATACAGGCAGAGGCCGAGGAAGATGCACAGATACTGAAGGATGCACCGATTACTCAACCGGTACGCCGTCTGGACGAAGTCAAAGCCGCGCGTGAATTGAATCTGGTCTGGGATGGAAAGCAGCTCACAGATCATTGATTACAAGTTTCTTAAGCATGTAGGTTGGGTTAGCGCAGCGTAACCCAACACGCTATACTGCTATTTTCAATATTACAGGGTCAAGCTCTATGTCAGCACTCATCTGCGGTTCCTTTGCCTACGACACCATTATGGTTTTTAAGGATCGATTCAAAAATCATATCCTGCCGGATCAGGTACACATATTGAACGTGGCCTTTCATGTGCCGGAATTACGCCGAGAGTTTGGCGGTTGCGCAGCCAATATTGCCTATAACCTGAAATTGTTGGGCGGTGACCCTCTGCCAATGGGGACGGTGGGCAAGGATTTTAGTGCCTATGCTGAATGGATGGATAAGTGCGGGATATCTCGTAAATATGTGGTCGAATTACCCGATCACTATACAGCACAGGCCTTTATTACCACGGATCTGGATGATAACCAGATTATTGCCTTTCATCCAGGGGCGATGGATTTGGCGCATAGCAACAAGGTCGGTGACGCATCGGGTGTGACGGTGGGTATGGTCTCTCCGGATGGGCGTGATGGCATGATTGAACATGCACAACAATTCTCTGAGGCGAATATTCCGTTTATCTTTGATCCGGGTCAGGGTCTGCCCTTGTTTGGTGGCGAAGAATTGAAGACCTTTATTGATCAGGCAACCTGGGTTTGCGTCAATGACTATGAATCTGCCTTGTTACAGGATCGCACCGGTTTGTCACCGCACGAGATGGCAGAGAACCTGGAGGCACTGATTATTACCCGTGGTGCCAAGGGTTCCGAGATCTATACCGGGGGTAAGCGTATTGATATTCCAGCCGCGAAGGCCGATGCGGTGCTTGATCCAACCGGTTGTGGTGATGCTTATCGTGCCGGTTTGTTGTATGGTTTGTCCAAGCAGATGGACTGGGAGACTATGGGCAGAATTGCGGCTTTGATGGGGTCGATAAAGGTGGCTCATCATGGCACCCAGAATCATACCTTTACCGCACAAGAGTTTAATGAACGTTTTAAGGAAAGCTTTGGTTATTCACTTTAAATGCAGATCCTTGTTTGTTCCCGCTACACGGTAGGGTGCGTACCACGCACCACAACACTATGCACCAACAGCACCACGCACCAAAGCAGATGGAGAACATGATCAATGAATACTGAGAACACAATATTTGGTTTTTTTATCATTTTAGCCCTGACATTGAACTTTGGTTTTTTTATCGGCGAGATTGATAATCCTGCACATCATAATGTCTATGAGTTATTTGCTGCTATTGTCGTTAATCTGATGGCAATGTTGATGAAGCTGGGTGCGCGTAAGCAAACAGGGGCGATCTTGTTGGCAACCAGTCTGGTGGCTAATCTACAGTTGATTGCGGCGGCACTGGTATGGACCTGGGCATTGTATATAAGTGGCGTGGGTATGACACCGGCTGTAATGGTGGGTATCGTTTCGCTGGCAGGGGGTGCATTTCTTGCCAATGTGGTATCGGTGATTTTATTGATTACGGAAAATTTTGTGATTGATCATTAAGGCAGAAGTGCTATGAAGCATATTACCATCTTCTTTATCCGGCGGATGCGACTACCGTTAATGGTATTGTTGATGGCCTATACCATCTCTATTACCGGGATGGTGCTAATACCCGGAGTTGAGGTCGATGGTGAGACCTGGCGCATGGGTTTCTTTCATGCTATTTACTTTGTCAGTTTCCTGGCAACAACCATTGGTTTGGGTGAGATACCCCATCCCCTGAGTGATGCCCAACGCCTGTGGGTGATTGTTTCTATTTATATCAGTGTCATTGCCTGGCTTTATGCCATTGGCTTTATCCTTTCCCTGTTGCAGGATCCAAAATTTCGCCGGGCACTGGTGCGTAGCCGTTTCAAGGAAACGGTGGTGACAATGAGTGAGCAAATGGATAAGCCATTCTATATCGTTTGTGGTTACGGCAGTGTGGGGTCTTCGCTGGTAGAGATGTTAACGGAGCAGCATATTCCAGTGGTCGTTATTGATGATAGCCAGGAATGTATTGATGCCCTGGATATGGAGGAATATGAACTGGATGTGCCTGCGCTCTGTGCCAATGCCTGTGACACCGAGGTATTGATTGATGCGGGATTGTTGCATAGTGGTAAGGGCAGAAAACAACAAGGGGGTTGTGCCGGAGTGATTGCCTTGACCTCATCCGATGAGGTCAATCTCAAAGTGTCTATTGCCAGCAAGATCTTGCGCCCGGATCTGCCTGTCATCAGTCGAGCAGAGGATGTCGTGGTTGAACAATCCATGGAACTGTTTGGTGTGGATCATATTATGGATCCAGTCGATACCTTTGCCAATTTACTGGCGCTGGTTTTGTATGCTCCGCCTTTACATCTATTGCGAGACTGGCTTACGGGTGATCCGGGTAGTGATTTAACCGATCCGATGTATCCCCCCAACGGGCGCTGGATACTGTGTGGTTACGGACGTTTTGGTCGAGAGGTTCATGAGCGTTTGCTGAAGGGGGAGCAGGAGGTTACGGTGGTTGAGATGGAGCCGCAGGATGTGCCCGATAATGTTTCTCTGATCTGTGGTGCCGCCACGGATCTAGCAGCATTAAATGATGCCAGAATCCAGGACGCTGATGGTATTGTTATTGGTACCAATAATGATGAAATGAATCTGACTATTATTCGCGCCGCCTATCTCTTAAATCCAGGTATTTTTGTGATTGTACGGCAGAATAACAAGGATAGTTCCCGTCTGTTTGCCAATGAGGCGATTGATTTATTGATGGAGACCAGTGATATTATCGCGCGTAGAATTCGTATGTTGCTGTCAACCAATCTGTTATACGAATTTGTTCAGCATGCCCAACGTCAGGATAGTGAGTGGGCCAATATATTGATTAGTCGCTTATGTGCGGTGATGGAGGGTGATCCGCCCCATCTGCCTCATTTGTGGTCGATGCGAGTAACTCAAGAGAAGATGCCGGGGGTGCATGAGGCCTTGAGTATGGGGCGTGATGTCCATCTGCGTGATTTGTTTCAGGATCCGATCAAGATGGCAACTAGTCTGTCCTGTGTCCCTCTGATGTTGGTGCGCGGTGAGCTAAAATTTTATATGCCGGATGATTCCATGCTGATTGAGTCTGGGGATCGTATCCTGTTTTGTGGTTCAAAACGGATTGAGGCGATCATGGAACGTAGTTGCCAGGATATTTTCTCACTTAATCATTTGATGCGTGAGGATGAGATGCCCGATGGTTATATCTGGCGCTGGATTCAACGAACCAGGAATGATAAGGATCGTCGTGTGAACCCGCGTTAGATGACGTATAATGAACGCTATATAATTGAGGCTGGCGTTTTTTAAGAGTTTTTTATGGATTTATCAGTAGTTATTCCCGTCTTTAATGAACAGGACAATATTCGGCCTCTGGTGGAAGAGATTGTGGTTGCGCTGGGTGGCAAGGCCCTGTTTGAGATTGTTTATGTTAATGATGGCAGCACCGATGGTACGCGTGAGGGGTTGTTGACCTTGCAGCAGGAGTATCCAGTGTTGAGAGTGCTGCATCATGCGCAAAGCTGTGGTCAGAGTACCGCTATTCACACCGGTGTTACAGCAGCGCGAGCTGATATTATTGCCACTCTGGATGGTGATGGTCAAAATGATCCTGCTGATATCCCGAATCTTTTGGCGGTATTTCAACAGGCCGCGAAGGAACAAAAGCTGGCACTGGTTGCCGGGTATCGAAAGCGACGGCAGGATAGCTGGATCAAACTTTTTTCATCGCGTGTTGCCAATGCTGTGCGTAGTCGTCTGTTGAGTGATGCGACACCGGATACGGGTTGTGGTCTGAAAGTTTTTTCCCGCACTGTTTTTTTACGCCTGCCTTATTTTGATCACATGCACCGTTATCTACCTGCGCTGGTCTTGCGTGATGGGGGAACAGTGCAATCGGTTGAGGTTAATCATCGACCACGTCTACAAGGCATATCAAAATACGGTATTGGTAATCGTCTTTGGGTGGGGATTGTCGATATGATCGGAGTACGTTGGTTGCAGCGTCGGAGCCATGTTCCAGTGGTGACTGAAGAGCCTTCGGATTCGTAGTGAAAATGGCAGTTATCTTGCGTGGACTGGTGGTTATTATCAGTCTGGTTGTTCTTGGTTTCATTATGAAGACCATGGATTTGGGTTCCATTTTTGACAAGAGCTGGGTGGATGAGCAGATACGGGGACAGGGGCTACAGGGTGAATTATTATTTGTTGCCGTGGGTGCGCTGGTTACCGCAGTCGGCATGCCCAGGCAACTGGTAGGATTTTTGGCCGGTTATGCCTTTGGTTTTGTCGCGGGTAGTCTGTGGAGTTTGCTGGCTGCTGTGCTGGGGTGTGTTTTAAGTTTCACCTATGCTCGTCTGCTGGGGCGACAATATGTCAAGCAACGATTTTCACATCGTATTCAGCGTCTGGATCATTTTATTCACGATCATCCGATCCGTATGACCCTGTTAATTCGTTTATTACCGTTGGGGAGTAATCTGATTACGAATCTGGCGGCCGGTGTTTCCAGTGTCCGTGGACGCTATTTCTTTTTGGGTTCAGGCATTGGTTATATCCCCCAGATGCTGATCTTTGCCTTGATTGGCAGTGGTATTAATCTTGACCCGGTATTACGCATTGGTATCGGCGTGGCATTGTTCCTGATCTCAGCAGCATTGGGGGTATCCCTGTATCGCCATTTCCGTCATGGGCAATCACCGGATGAACATATCGAGGAAGAATTAGGCGACGTGCTGGATGATGCGGACTCTCGATCATAATGATGAGTTATAGCCGTTCTATATTCTTATTGCTGTTCGCCTGGTTTTTACTGGTGTTGACAGCGTTGCTGGTACGTCCGTTATTACCAGTCGATGAGACACGTTATCTGACGGTGGCCTGGGAGATGTGGTCGCGGGGTGATTTTCTGGTGCCCTATCTCAATGGTGAGGCCTATAGTCATAAGCCACCACTACTGTTCTGGTTGTTTCAGTTGGGCTGGACTATCTTCGGGGTGAATGAGTGGTGGCCACGTCTGGTCGCACCGTTATTAGCACTCGGTTGTCTGTTCCTGACCATGCGTATCTTTTCTGTATTGTGGCCGCAATATCGTCCGTTATCACCATTAGCCGCCTGGTTTTTGTTGGGTACCGGTCTGTGGACCCTGTTTCTCACTCTGACCCAATTTGATCTGTTGATTGTCTTTGCTACCTTGCTGGCGATGCGGGCATTGTTAGCCATGCGGGAGCATAAACGCGCCTGGTGGTTATTGGGTCTGGCGCTGGGCTTAGGTCTATTATCCAAGGGGCCGGTAATCTTGTTGCATACCTTGCCAGTGGCATTATTGGCGCCCTTATGGCTGGATGAATCAGTGGATCGGGCACGTTGGTACAAAGGGGTAGGACTTGCCATTTTGATGGGGGCTGCGATGGTTTTATTGTGGGCAATACCGGCTGCTGAGGCGGGTGGTGAGGTCTATAAAAAGGCGATATTCTGGGGTCAGACTGCGGATCGAATGGTGAATTCCTTTGCCCATAGGCAGCCCTGGTGGTGGTATCTGCCGATGTTACCGCTGATCCTGTTACCGTGGTCACTGTGGCCACGCTTGTGGCAACTGGCGTTACGTTTACGCAGCCGTTTGTGGCAGGATCAAGGCGTTCGTTTCCTGTTGTACTGGTTGGTGCCGGTGTTTATCGCTTTTAGTCTGATTAGTGGTAAGCAGGTTAAATATCTGTTGCCCTTGTTTCCAGCGATTGCATTATTGGCTGTTCGTGTGCTGGCACAGGATGAAGTAACAAAACGTGTACGCCTGTGGTTACCAGGGATAGGTTTGGGTTTATCCGGTTTGTTACTATTGGTATTGCCTTTTGTTGTACGTCCTGAGTGGGCGGACTGGCTACAACAGGTCTCGCCATTATGGGGTGGCTTGTTATTAGCTCTAGCTGCACTACAGATGGTTCTTCCCGCTCAGAATTGGCAGCGATCAGTATTGTTTACTGCGCTGAGTAGTATCCTGTTGGCAATCGTTTTGCATCTGTCAGTGATTAATGCTGGTGCAATGGCCTATTCATTAAAAAAACCTGCTGAGATCATCTCCCTATTACAAATACAAGGTCATCCGGTTGCCAATTCAGGCAAGTATCATGGCCAGTTCCATTTTCTGGGTCGCTTGCAACAACCGCTTGCGGTGATTGCCAAGGGAGAAGGTTTATCCTGGATTAAGGCCAACCCGAGTGGTTATGTGGTGGTGTATTATCGGCAATGGTCTGATCAGTTAGAAGCGGCACGCTATGCCCAGGTTTATCGTAGTGGTGCGCTGGCAATCTGGTCTGCACAGGCTGTGTTGGAACAACCACAACGACTGGATCGGACATTGGGTGAATAATATAAGGTTCGAGGCACTCACTGTCTCTTGAGTGAATAAAATAGCTATGGTATATCGCGATGATTGAGGTTTTATGATGAAGAAAAGTAGTGGGTTAGCACCATTGGTATTAAAGAAACGTGAGGATAAACGTCTGCGTGCGGGGCATCTCTGGGTCTATAGTAATGAGATTGATACGCAAAAGACACCGCTATCCGGCTTTGCTGCGGGTGAGCAGGTTGAGTTACAAACCAGTAGCGGTAAAGCGATGGGGATTGCCTATGTTAATTCAGCCTCATTGATCTGTGCGCGTCTGGTCAATCGGGATATTAGTCATCCGTTGAATACCTCGCTGTTGGTGCATCGTATCAAGATTGCCTTGTCGCTGCGTGAACGAATCTATGAAAAACCCTATTATCGTCTGGTCTATGGTGAAGGAGATTTATTGCCCGGTCTGGTGGTGGATCGCTTTGATGATATCCTGGTGATGCAGATAACCACAGCCGGTATGGAACAGGTCAAGTTACAGATTATCGAGGCACTGGAGAAGGTGTTAAAACCACAGGCGATACATATTCGCAATGATTCTGCTATCCGTCAGCAAGAGGGGCTGCAACAATATACCGAGTCGCATGGTGAAGTGCCTGAATATGTTGATCTATGGGAAAACGATAATCCATTCCGGGTCTCGGTGATGGCAGGGCAGAAGACTGGTTGGTTTTATGATCAACGAGAGAATCGTAAACGTCTGTTTCCTTATGTAAAGGATTGTCGGGTACTCGATCTATGTAGTTATGTTGGCGGCTGGGGGATACAGTCAGCAACGCGTGGTGCCAGTCAAGTGGTGGCGGTTGATAGCTCAAGCGCAGCACTGGATCAACTGGAGGAAAATGCCCGTATCAACAAGGTCGATGATCGGGTGCAGACGATACAGGGTGATGTGTTTGACGTGCTTAAGGTATTGCGTGAGGAACGCGAGCACTTTGATATTGTCATTGTTGATCCACCCGCCTTTATCAAACGACGTAAGGACTACAAGGCCGGAGCCGCCGCTTATCAACGCATCAACCAGATGGCGATGCAGGTGATGAGTCGTGATGCTATCCTGGTCTCAGCCTCTTGTTCTTATCATATGGAGATACCTGCACTGCAACGTGCTGTATTACAGGCATCGCGTCATGTGGATCGTAACCTGCAATTACTGGAACGCGGTCGGCAGGGTGCTGATCATCCGGTTCATCCTGCAATTATTGAGACTGAGTATCTGAAAGCGATCTACTGCCGGGTATTGCCGGTGTAAGCTTTCTGCTGGACTTTTGTAATAGTGGCTCCTATTCTGTGCTTATCGTAATCTTTTTACATTTTGAAGATGGGGGAAAGATATGTTCACAGAGAAAAAAATGCAGCAGAGTATTGAGACAGGACAACGTATTCTGTCATTGGTTCTGGCGGATTATCATGGGCCTGTAGCCATACGTTTATGGGATGGTGAGTTGGCGATGGGTAAGGATGATGCGCCCTGTACGGTAGTCTTGAATCAGCCGTCAATGTTGCGTGGTCTGGTGTTGCACAAGAATGTGATGCAACTGGCGGAGGCCTACCTGGCAGGGGAAGCCGATATTGAAGGTGATGCAGAGGTTCTTTTCAATTTGGTGAGTCACATGCGTGACCTGATCTTGCCCTGGTCGGTTAAATGGCGTGTCTTGCGGCAGGCGCTGAGTTTACCCGCTACTTTGCATGGTGGTGTAGAAGAGGCTGAGGCAGTACGAGCTAAACCGGATACCCATAAAAACACCCAAAAGAGTATTGCCCACCACTATGATGTGAGTAATGACTTTTATCAGATGTGGCTGGATCGCGAGATGGTCTATTCCTGTGCCTATTATCCAGAGGTTGATCGTTCTCTGGATAATGCGCAACAGGAAAAGCTGGATTATATCTGCAAAAAATTACGTCTGACACCGGGACAGACCCTGCTGGATATTGGTTGTGGTTGGGGTGCTCTGGTATGTTGGGCGGCACGACACTATGGTGTCAAGGCACACGGTATTACCCTGAGTGAGCAACAGTATCAGTATGCCTGTGAACGGATCAAGAAGGAGGGGCTGGAAGGACAGGTTACCGTTGAGTTGCGTGATTATCGAGACTTGCCCGAAGATGCTCGCTATGATCGTATCGTCAGTGTTGGCATGTTTGAACACATCGGGGTTGCTAATTTTCCGCTTTATTTTGAGATTATTAAACGCGCACTCAAATCGGGCGGGCTGTTCCTTAATCATGGCATTACCAATGATACCGGTTGGCGCGATACCCCGATAACTCGCTTTATCAACGGCTATGTCTTTCCCGATGGTGAACTGGCGCGTATCAGTACGGTGATTGATGCTATGGAGCAGGCGGGCTTTGAGGTTGTGGATGTAGAAGGTCTGCGGCGCCACTATGCCTTGACCCTGCGCGGTTGGGTGCAGGGGCTGGAGGCCAATAAGGAACGTGCTATTGCCGAGGTGGGGGAGGCTAGTTATCGTGTCTGGCGTATCTATATGGCGGGTTCTGCCTATTATTTCGATGAAGGCAGTATCAATGTATTCCAGGTGCTGGCGGGGCATGATCGAGAGCCTCTGGCTATTGCGCTACGGCGGGATGAGTTGTACGCCAAGGGGTGTGAGTGTTGAGGTATTTGATGGCTGCTTTCTTGTATGAGTAAACGTTTTTTTTTAGTCATAATCGGCATGATGTCATTGGTTGTTTCGTCGCTATCATCGGCACAAGCGCTCGAAGAAATGCCGGTTATTACCCTTAATGATAGTAATAAAGAACCCTTTACTACAAAAGATAAGGATGGCTTTCTGGATATTGTTCTAACGGAAGCCTTTCATCGTATTGGTTTTCGCCTGAATACCGTACACTTACCACCTGAACGTGGTTTGCTTAGTGCGAATGAAGGCATTGTCGATGGTGAGGTAAACCGGATTATTGGTCTGGATAATATTTATAAGAATCTGCGTCGGGTGCCGGAAAAGGTACGCGATTCAGAGTTCTGTGCGTTGTCCAAAAATCCTGCTATCGTTAACACGCCTGATGAATTGAACAAGCAGGTTGTTGGTCATATAAAAGGCTGGAAAATTTATGAAAAAATGATGGTGGGGTCAAAAAGGGTTATTACCGCACACAGTCCGGAGCAGTTGTTTCGGTTATTAAAAATAAATCGTATTGATGTTGCCTTATATGATTGTGTAGAAGGGCTCGATATTGCAAAACGATTTAATATCAATGAGCTGTATATATTGGAACCTGAATTTGATCAAACTGAACTATTTCTTTATCTTAATAAGCGCTATGTGGGTCTGGTGTCGAAGTTGAGCAAAGCATTACGTGATATCAAGGAAGAAGGGCTTTACGATAATCTGTATCGTGAAAAGATATTGCCTTATTATAAAAACAGGAAAAAACCATATTAATAATGAATACTAAGCAGCAATATCCTGCCATAAAACGTTCTCCATTAGCGCAACGTTTTATTATCTATTTGATTTTATTTAGTGCGTCAATCACATTAATAACCACCGTTATCCAGCTCTACAATGAATATCAACGAGATATGAATGGTATTGAAGCGCAATATAGTCAAATTAAAAATATACATCTGCGCTCATTTACCCAGTCTTTATGGGTGACTAACTATCAGGAATTACGCGTTCAGATGGA
Organism: Gammaproteobacteria bacterium; assembly: GCA_013151035.1. NCBI lineage: Bacteria > Pseudomonadati > Pseudomonadota > Gammaproteobacteria > Gammaproteobacteria bacterium. The sequence continues at coordinate 26,029 of JAADJB010000042.1, read as the reverse complement.
TGGTCTGGTGACATTGCCTAATATTATTTATGCATCGGTTTATAACGGAAATGAGTTGATTGCAGAAGCGGGTGATATTAATTCACAAGATGTTATTGAACGCCATTACTCTATGCAATACAAGTTTTTAGGTGAGTCTTACGTGATAGGTCATCTGACGGTTATTACCACGCTGGATAATGTCTATGCTGAATTACGCAGAAATGCTATTACTATATTGATAAATAATGCGCTGCGAACCCTGTTGGTGGTGATCTTTATTTATTTTATTTTTCACCGTCTTATTAGTCGTCATATCAGCCGGATATCGCAACACTTTCAGAATCTTGCGCTGGATGAATATGTGCCTTTGGTACTTGATCGAAGACCATCGCGTACACCTGATGAGTTGGATGTTCTGGTCTCTTCAGCGAATGATATGCAGGAACGAATCAATAATGCACATAAGGCATTGCGTGAAAGTGAAGAGAAGTTGCGTTTTATTTACTCGCAGGTGCCCGGTATTGTGTATCAGTTCAGGGTTGATATACACGGTAATAAGTCCCTGCCTTATGTGAGCCCAGCAGTTGAGGGTTATATTGGCTTAACCGCAGAAGAGGTTATGGCTGATGCTGACAAATGGTTCGTATTAACCCATCCGGATGACTACCCTGGACTGGAAGAGTCCATTGTTAAGTCAATGAATGATCTGAGCGTGTGGAAGTGGGAAGGTCGCTTTATACTCCAAGATGGAGAGTTGGTCTGGTTGCGTGGAACATCAACACCAGAACGGATGGAAGATGGTAGTACTCTCTGGAACGGTATATTTATTGATATTACCGAACGCGTGCATGCAGATGAGGTTATACGTCGTACTCAGAAAATGGATGCCTTGGGCAAGCTTACTGGTGGTATTGCGCATGATTATAATAATATGCTTGGGGTGGTACTGGGTTATGCAGAGTTGTTGAAAGAGAAATTGGGTGAACAGCCTGGGCTACAGGAGTATGTTAAACAGATAACGCATGCGGGTGAGCGTGGTGCAAAATTAACAAAGAAACTACTCACGTTTTCCAGAAATAAATCATCGGATATTAAAGAACTGGATATCAATGTGCTGTTGCAAGATGAACAGCATATGTTGGAGAAAACACTAACTTCACGTATTAATCTTGAGCTTGATCTTGAAAAAGATTTATGGGTAGTTTGTCTGGATGAAAGTGAATTTGAAAATGCTCTTTTGAATATGAGTATTAATGCCATGCATGCCATTGAAGGTAATGGTTGTTTGGGTATTGAGACCAGCAACGAGGTCATTAATTCAGCTGACGGAGAACGATTGAATCTGGATGCAGGGGATTATGTACGGATTAGTGTTGTCGATAATGGTTGTGGAATGGATGGGGCAACCAAAGAGAAAATTTTTGATCCTTTTTATTCGACCAAGGGAGAGAAGGGAACGGGTCTGGGTTTAAGTCAGGTATACGGCTTCGTAAAACGCTGTGGTGGTACTATTAGTGTTGATTCAGAGATGGGGAAGGGGAGTCGGTTTACTTTGTATTTCCCAAGGTATCAGGGAGAGGGTTATCACCAGGGTTCTTCTGAGCTTGCAGATGATGCCACTTTAAAAGGCAAGGAAACGATACTTGTTGTTGATGATGAGATTGCATTGCTTAATTTAACCAGTGAGATACTGGAACAACAGGGTTATCAGGTTTTTCGAGCAGAGTGTGCAAAAGAGGCACTGGAAATAATGGCATCAGAACACATTGATTTACTGATTTCTGATATTATTATGCCTGATATGGATGGTTATGCCCTGGCATCCAGAGTGCGTGAGCTGTATCCGGATATAAAGATACAATTAGCCAGTGGTTTTTCCGGTGATGAGCATCTTGATCAGGTCGATGAAAAGTTATCTCATAATTTACTGCAAAAACCCTATGACTCACAGACCTTATTAAAAAGAATAAGAGACCTGTTATATACGTCATAGGTCCCTGCTGTCCCGTTAACTCAAGAGACAGGGATTGCGCTTCTCTATCAGAGACCCTTGCCCGCACGACTGCATGGATGTATTCACGGCGTGTCTCTGGTAGAGAAGTGTGATTCATGTCTCGAACTTAGCAATGAATTTTGAATTAAAACGGCTATGTTTTTGAAAACGGCTTCACGGTAACTATTCTTGCGGTAGAGTATGCCGATGCGGCGTGCGGGTTTTGGGTTGCGGAAAGGAATATAAGTAACCGGATCGGTCTTGAGACAGCGTTTTGGCACTGCCAGATCAGGGATCAGCGTTATACCCATACCTTCACCAACTATATATCGTAGTGTTTCCAGGCTGGTGGCACGAAAACCAGCGTTTTCATGCGCACCGGCTGAGAAACAAACATCCAGTGCCTGTCCTCGTAAACAATGACCTTCTTCCAGTAATAATATTTCTCGATCCTGTAAGTCAGAAAGACGAAGATGTTTCTTTTTTGTTAGCGGTTCATTCTTGGGAGCTGCCAGCCAAAATGCCTCACTGAATAGATCCTGTTCTTCAAATTCATCGGTTTCTACTGGTAGTGCCAGAATAAGTAAATCCATCTCTGCTGAGCGTAATTTATCCAGTAAAACGGCTGTCTGTTGTTCGTGTAGCCAGAGTTTTAGATCGGGGTACTGTTTTTTTAATAGAGGCATGATGAGTGGTAACAGGTAAGGTGCGACCGTCGGGATCAGGCCTAGTTGTAATTCTCCCTGCATGGGGTTGTGAAAAGTCTGTGCTATGGATTTTATTGCGCGTGCTTCGTTGATCACGCGGCGTGCCTGATCGGCTACAGCCCTTCCGGCATCAGTCATGCGCACCTGTCTGTTATTACGCTCAACTAATTGCACCCCCAATTCCTGTTCCAGTTTTTTCAACTGACCGCTCAGGGTTGGCTGGCTGACACAACAGCGCTCGGCTGCACGGTGGAAATGTCGTTCCTTATCGATTGCCAGCAGGTATTCAAGATTGCGAAGATTCATTCTTATTGCTCGATTAATGATAGTTAATACCTATCATTATAATAAAAACAAACGACTTTACCAATTATTATAAATAGCTAATAATGATCATGTGCTTATACTGCTGTTCCGTTAACTCAAGAGACAGGGGTTGCGCTTCTCTATCAGAGACCCTTGCCCGCATGGACGCGGGCGTGGAGCCTACATGGATGTATTCACGGCGTGTTTCTGGTAGAGAAGCGTGACCCCTGTCTCGAACTTACCGGGTATATTATTACAGCAATTAAATAAATCCTTAATGGAGCAGTAGTAATGTACTTAGACAAACTTAATCGCAGTCAGGAGAAAGACCATGTTAGAAAACAGAGAAGGTAAAAGCGTTCCATCCGTTATTTTCAAGACCCGTGAAAATGATGAATTTGTTGATGTCAGTAGTGATGAGCTGTTTAAGGATAAAACGGTTATTGTATTTGCTCTGCCGGGTGCATTCACGCCAACCTGTTCTTCCACTCATCTGCCACGCTACAACGAATTGGCCAATGTATTCAGGAAAAATGGTGTCGATGACATTATTTGTTTATCGGTTAATGATGCTTTTGTAATGGATGCCTGGATGGAAAACCAGGAGGCGGAAAATATCACTTTGATACCTGATGGTAATGGTGAATTCAGTGAGGCTATGGGGATGTTGGTAGACAAGTTTGATCTGGGTTTCGGCAAGCGCTCATGGCGTTATTCCATGTTGGTGAAAAATGGTGTTATTGAGAAGCAGTTTATCGAACCCGATGTGCCTGGTGATCCATTCGAGGTCTCTGATGCCGATACTATGTTGACTTACATTAACCCACAGGCGAAAAAGCCTGAGGCCGTTAGTATTATCACCAAACCAGGGTGTTCTTTCTGCGCAGGTGCAAAAGAACTGCTGGAAGAACACGGTATCAACTATGAAGAGATTCGTCTGGGAAGAGATGCCTCGCTACGTTCACTGCGTGCTATGACCGGTCGTGAAACGGTTCCCCAGGTTTTTATCGCTGGACAGCTTATCGGTGGATCGGAGGAACTGGCATTGTATCTGGATTAACGAAGCATGAAGGCCACCGGCACGATAAATTCCAGTTGTTGGCGCGGGTCATTGGCAGGCATGGCAGGGAATGGATTTGCTCGTTGAGCCATCTCAAGTGCAGCCTTGTCGAGTAAGCGGTTACCCGTGCGTTGTTCCAGTGTGACCTGTTGGGTTTGTCCCCTGCGGTCGATCAGGATACGCAGCATACCTTCACCCTCGATACGTAGACGTTTGGCTCGGCGTGGATATTGTTTGTGTTTTTCCAGCCAGGAAAGCAATAATTGTTCATAACGTGCAGTGGCAATAGCATTCAGGGGTTTCTGGTGAGGCTTTACCAGGGGAGTCGGTTCAACGACTTGAATCGACTCGACCACCTGTTCAGATTCTGCTTCAGGTAAAGGTGGTTTGGGTTTATTTAATACGGGTTTAACTGGTGCTGGTTGGGGCTTTTTGACTAGGGGTGTGGGTGGTTTGACAACATCGGGTGTTGCATTCACGTTGGTCTCGGCAATGGTTGCCAGCAGATTAATCTGTAGAGGTGGTTTTTCTTTCAGCTTTGGCATTGCCTGGCTATCGGGTAGCGAAAACCACACGGTAATACCAGCATGTAGCAGTATCGCAATGAGTAGCGTTACAGTTATCTGTAGGCGGGACAGGATCATGGCAATCTCGGGTTTATTTTTGTTTGCTTCCCAGTGTTGCCAGACCCACATTCGTGCCCCCGGCAGCGCGTATCTCATCCATAACCTTGAGTAATAACTGAACCTCGGTATGGGCATCACTTTTTAGTGTGATGGCTGATGCACTATCCTGGCTTATTAAGGGTTTTATTGCCTGTTGCAGTTGTTCCAGTTTAATGACTTCATCATTGAGTGCTATCTGACCGGTTTTATCCAGCAGGACAATAACAGGTGTACTATCTGTGACAGTGGCACTTTTTGATTCAGGCAATTCCAGCTCAATCGCCTCGGGCACCATGAAGGTACTGGTTAACATAAAAAATACCAGTAGTAGAAACACAATATCAATTAATGGTGCGATATCCAAATGGGAATGGATACGTGCACGGCCCTCAAAGTCCATGGGTTTCATCCTCAACACGATCATCATCACGGCTGTTAACATGCGGGCTCTTGCCAAAGTGACGTAATACCTGGATGCTGGCATCCTTCATGGTTGCGCGTACACGGTCGACCTCACCTTCCAGATAATAAAAGGCGGCCATGGCAGGAATGGCAACGGTGAGACCGAAAGCTGTTGTGAGTAATGCCTCCCAGATGCCACCAGAAAGAATAGACGGATCAACCTGACTGCCGGCTTGCTGAAGATTCATAAAGGCGACAATCATACCGGTTACCGTTCCTAACAACCCCAGTAGCGGGCTTAGATGAGCGATGGAGGAGAGACCACGCAGCCAGGATTCCAGGTTGCGTATCTGGGCACTGCCCACTCGGCTCACCTCAGCCTCAACATCATTGCTCGACATTGCCGGGTTGGCTCCAAACTGTACTGCGCTCTCCAGCACCCGTGCGACGGGGCTGGATTGCTGTTGCAGATTTTTTAACGCTAATTCATGTTCACCACGCGCCAGCGCTGATACGGTATCTTCAACGAAAGCGGTCTGTCGCAGACCGCTACGATAGAACTGATACAATTTCAGCAGGATGATGGCAGTGGCTAATATGGACATGAGTAGTAGCACATACATAACGCTACCGCCCTGCTGAAATAAATCTAACATGATTACAGCTCCATCTCGATACCGGCATAGGCAAATCTTGGCATGCCTGGGCGTGGTCCTTCAGGCTGACGTGACACATTGTAACGCTTATCAAGAAGATTCTGTATGCCAGCAAACAACTTTACCTCTTTATTGATCCGGTAAAAGGTGGTTGCATCGAGGAGGAAATAGGCATCCGTTTTTCCGAAACGGGAATCGGGGTTGCCGGCACCATTGCGTTGTGTGCTGACATTATTAGCACTGGTAAAGGTCTCGCTGATATAATTGGCATTGATATAGCTACCCCAATTGCCTGATTCGATCCCTGTTCCCAGACTAAGTGCCCACTCAGGGATGTAAGGTACCTTGTTTCCTGCCTTGCCATAACTGAAGATAGATTCTGCATCGGTGGAAGTCGCGCTGTTTTTCTGTGTTGCATTGGTATAGGTTGCGGTGAGATACCAGGGGTTACGGTATTTCCATCCATTAGCAATGCCGGCATCATATTGAGCAGAGAATTCAAGCCCGATACTATTCACCCGGCCAAAGTTTTCTGTATCACCCGTACCCGTGCCACCAATATTATCAATTACAATCAGGTCGTTAAATTGGGTATAGAAGGCAATAGCCTCAACCGCTAGTGCCTGTTGGGGGTTGGTATAACGGGCACCGATTTCAAGGGCGTTACTGGTTTCTTCTCTGATACCACCAACAGCACTTTTGGGGCTCGGTGGAGAGAAGCCACGATTAACACTACCAAAGCCGATCCATGAATCATTGAATTTGTAGCTAACGCCGAGACTACCCGCTGCCATATTCATAGTGTTAGTACCTGACTTATTCGGGCTGCTGTAATCGGTATAACGTTGATCCAGCGTTTCATAACGAATACCCGGTGTGAAGGTCCAGTCACCGGCATTGATGGTGTCTTGCAGGAACATGGCAAGTGCTTTAGTGCTTTGCAGGCGGTTACCTGCACCACCCGGTGTGCCTGCTGTCATGCCATCAATGGTTCCATTTGCCAGTTGGTTGTAGTCATCATCACGCTGATAGCGACGTACGCGATCCTTGTTAAAGCGAATACCAGCGGCAATTTCGTGTTGTACCGCGTCGTTACCAAAACGGTAATAGGCGATGGTATCAATGCCCTTTGAGTTGTAGCTGCGGTTATTGGCGCGAACCCGTAGGGTACAGGCAAGATCACCCTTTAAACAGGCAAGCCCCTCGCCATTCTGTGCCCCGGCAAGAGCAGGGGAGAGTTTGATGGTGTTGCCACTGACATTGCGTAGATCCTTGAGCTTGTACCAGTTACGCGAGAAATCGTTATTGTACAATGTGGCAATGATATCCAGATTGTCCGTTGGAGCCACGGCATAGCGCAGATAACTACGTTTTTGTTTGCTCTGGATGTTATCAAACCGGCTTGCTGAATAGCGACGGAAGGGGTCTTTGGCAAAGTCTGCCTCGCTCAGGCCGAGATAGGTCTCGTTGGCATCCAGTGTAGAAGTGCCGTATTTGAATTCGAGACGTTGATAGATATCACTGTTGGGTTCCCAGGAGAGTTTGATCATAGGGTCGGATTTGGTGAACCCGGTGTTGCCTGAATTACGAAAATCAGGGGTTTTGTCAATCGTCTTGTAACCCTCGTTTTTACGAAAATAACCTTCAACCAGAAAGCCAACCGGTCCTACAGGGGTATCGACTGTATTACCGCCATAGATATGAGTGCGTAAATCACCAAAGCTGCCATAAGAAGATTTTAGATAAGCCGTTTCTTTCAGTGGAATCGGTGTGGACAGATAGTTGATTACACCACCGGTTGTTTGTGGGCCATACTTGACCTGGCTGGAACCCTTGAGGATCTCCATGCCACTCATACGACCAACGGTGGGTGAATAATAGGCAGCAGGTGCAGAATAGGGTGCCGGTGCCGTTAGCACGCCATCCTCCATAATCGCTACCTTGGCACTCCGCGTGGTGTCAACACCGCGCAGACTGATATTGGGAAACAGACCAAAGCCGTCCTCCTGTCGTACATAGACCCCAGGTATCTTGCGTAGTACCTGATTGACATCATCGTAGTTTTGTTCACGGATATCCGCTTTGCTGATGATGTGGGCAGAACCGGGTAAGGTCTCGATATTGGCTGGGTTACCGATAACCATGATCTTATCGAGCACGTTAGCACTTGAATGATTCTCTGTAGCGGTCGCGGGCAAGACTATTCCCAGCGACATAGCAGCGTAGATGCCAGGTAGTAGATGGATCTGTATTTTCATGGTTATAACCTCAATTAACTGATTTTTAGACAGGGTTAGTTTTTAATTGAGGGACATTATGCCTGAAGCAACACAGTTTGTAAATGAAAATCATTCTCATTCTCATTAAAATGAGTTGAGTTAAAAACTACATATTTATCAGTAGGGGTCGATCTATGTGGTCAGGATTGCAAAGTGTAAAATATATTGTATAAGCCGCTTATTTTGTTGGTTTTTATTACACTCTTGTTGTCATTGTATAAATTTTTTATGGCTAATTTTATTGTGTTTCAATCGCTTATATAAGTTGGCGGGGTTATTGCATTTACTTGAAATTATATATTTATGTATCAGGAGTCTTGTTGTGCGAATGTTGAATGTAGAAAAACTTTCTGTAGTATTGGCGGGTGCCATACTTGTCTTGTCGAGCGTGCAGTTACAGGCTGCTGTTGTTTTTAGTAACTACTCCTATATTGATATGGCGGGTTACGCGGATGACTACAATCTGCTGGGCTCTGCTGCCTATAGTGATTATGCCTCTAATGCGGATCTTTTCGATTTTCCGTCAATGGCAACAGATAATCAGGGCTCATCGATGGTTGATGGTGCCGGCGTTGAGACGGCCTTTGCCGAATCAGATGCCTGGGTTGATATTGGTGATGTGACTACCGTGGGTAACACAAGCTCTATTTCCGGTTATGTTGATGCCTATGCCTCAGCTTATGCGGCAACCCTTGATCAGGATGCCTATGCCTATAGTGATGCCGTGGTTGATCTGGATTTTAGTATTGATAGTGTTTATGCCTATGAGTTTAGTGCTGAGTGGATGGAAGCATCAGGCGATGCCAGCTTTTATTATGATTTGTACAGCTGGGATAGTGGGAATACTATTTTTAGTGGTGAGTTGATTGATGACTCGGAGGCACCCTGGATAACAGGCTCTCTTTCTGCGGGTAATTACAATCTCCTGATTAAGGCAATCACCGATGCCGATGCCTTTGCTATTGATTATAGTTGGGCTGAAGGTGATTTCGAGCTTTCATTAACGGCTACCCCTGTCCCCGTCCCTGCCGCTGTGTGGTTATTTGCCTCGGGGCTGGTGGGGCTTGTTAGCGTGGCAGGAAGAAAAAACAAATATAAAGAGACCTTTGCACGATACAATCACGAGTAAAAATGACTGAAATCTCACTGCTTTTCGTTAGAAAACTTGTCAATAGCTCGCTATTAACTGCGTTTCCTGCCTCAATCAGTAAAATTTCAGCTCATTTTTCTTTTGCGTCTGTATCATGCAAAGGTCTCAAAGCAGACAAAGCGATTATTTCGCTGGACTTTTGACATAAGTCATTTTATTCTCTAAACCTTACTTGACTACTAAGGAATTATTCCTTGTCGTAAGGGAACTGTGTTTTAACAGGGTTTAGGAGAATAGATCTGGATAATATTGCCTGGTATAAGAAGGTGCCCGCAGGGGTCGCGGGGTTGGCTGCACTCGTGTTGGTGGTGTTTGTTAATGACGCACTAATGGCTATCGTCGTTGCCTTTGTGTTAATTGTTGCTGAGGTTGCACTCGGTTATGCCAAAAATAGAGCTTATACAGACCTCAATCAAGAAAATATTCAAATCAAAAATCAGCTTTCCGAGCTGGATCTCGAACGACAAGGGCATCAATGCTCAATCCATTCTTTAAAAACAATTGGCGATAGTAATATGCCTATCTGGGCTCATCAAATTGATGACTGTATCCAGATTTCCACCTCAGAAATTAATGAACTGGCACAACGCTTTTCGGGCATTGTCGGCGATCTGCAATCCATCGTGGGTGGGGGTGCCGGGCATGATGAGCTCTCGCTTGCCGAGATAAAAAACAAGCTGGATAGTGTCTCCACCACCTTAATCAAACTGGTCGATATGAGGAAGGCATCACAACAGGAGATTACTGAGCTCACTACATTTACAGACAAGCTGGAGACTATGGCTCGTGATGTGGGTTCTATTGCTGAGCAGACTAACCTGTTGGCACTCAATGCCGCGATAGAGGCTGCGCGTGCCGGGGAATCGGGGCGTGGTTTTGCCGTGGTTGCCGATGAGGTGCGAAATCTTGCTAATCGCTCTGGAGATATTGCGAGCAATATTATTACCAGTGTCACTGAGGTTAACAATCAGTTTAACCGTATGTCACACAAGTTTACAGCGGATAGTGAGCTTGAGGGCGGACTCATTAGGGCGGCCGATGAAAGTATTCAGACAGTGATCAGCCAGCATGAAGATACCCGCAAAGAACGTGATGAAGGTGCTGAGCATCTTGCACAATTCTCGTCGAATATTACCCTGGAGATTGAAAATGCCCTGGTGTCTATGCAATTTCAGGATCGGGTCTCACAAATTCTTGGTCATGTTCAGAATAATATGACCGAGCTCTCGGGGTTGATTGAAGATCATGAGAACCTTGATATTGATGTTTTCCTGAGCAAAATAGCAGGGGAATATACCACTACCAGTGAGCGTGAGGCGCATAGGAAATTAACCGGTACCGATGTTGGCATGGATTCCCAAGCATCTGATGAAGGGGATGTTGTCTTTTTTTAGAGGATATTAGAAGTATGTCAAAAACCATATTAATTGTTGATGATTCAAGCTCTGTTCGCAGTGTGGTCGGTATCGCACTCAAGGGCGCAGGTTACACGGTGATGGATGCCTGTGATGGAAAGGATGCGTTGTCAAAAATGACAGGTCAGAAGATTCACTTGATCATTAGTGATGTCAATATGCCCAATATGGACGGGATTACCTTTGTTAAGGAATTGAAAAAACTACCCGCCTATAAATTTACTCCAGTCTGCATGTTGACCACTGAGGCAGAGGAATCGAAGATGCAGGAAGGCAAGGCAGCAGGAGCCAAGGCATGGATCATAAAGCCCTTTCAGCCGCCTAAGTTGCTTGATGTGGTAGCAAAACTGATTGGTCAGTAATCGTCGTAGTAAAAATCATTAAAAATTCAAGGAGATCGTCATGGCACTTAAACGAGAGCATGGTGACAATGAAGTCAAAGGTTTATGTAAGTTAGCTATTAATGAAGAATTGACGATCTATGTTATTGATTCCCTTAAGCAGGCACTTACCGAAGAGATTGCTGGTTGTGACCGCTTTGAACTCCATCTGGGTGATGTCGAGGAGATTGATTCAGCAGGTATTCAGTTATTGCTGGCACTTAGAGATGAATTGATGCGTAAGAAGAAGGAGCTGAAACTAACGGGCATGAGTGCGGTGGTTAGCAAGCTGATGAATGACTACGGGGTTAGTGATCGCTTCAACATAGGGGATGCGGCATGAGTGATGATAGTTTGCAAATCTTTGCCGATGAGGCAGAGGATCTTCTCGGTGTTGCTGAACAGGCACTACTTAATCTGGATGACCTGGATAATGAGGCCGATACGCTGGAAGGCATTAATGATCTTTTTCGTACCTTTCATACCATCAAAGGAGCTGCCGGTCTCTTTGGGCTAGACAGTATTGTCGATTTTACTCATATTGTTGAGAGCGTTCTGGGCAAGGTTCGAGAAGGTGTGCTCAGTGTTGATGACGATATGGTCTCACTCTTTTTGTTAAGTCGTGATCATCTTAATAATCTGGTTGAAAATGGATTGAGTGATGCTGACGGGATGAGTGATGAGTTAAAGCTGGTCGACGCAGAACTGGTCGATAAATTGAATGCCTATCTAGGCGTTCCAGCGACTACTCAGACAGCAGCAGAGAGTAAGAATAGCGTTGAATGTGTTGATAATGAAAACTGGTTCATCTCTCTTCGCTTTGGCCCTAATGCCCTGCGTAACGGTATGGATCCCGCCTCGTTTATCGGTTATCTCAGCAATATTGGTGATATTAATAATATCCGTCTTATTGATGATGCCTTGCCTCGATGGCGTGATTTTGATCCAGAGAACTGTTATCTCGGTTTTGAAATTGAACTGATTGCCCCTGATACCGATAAAGACACCATAGAAGAGGTCTTTGAGTTCGTTCAGGATGATTGCAAGATTAGTATTCTGCCGCCCCATAGTCAGATTGATTCTTACATCAGGATGATTGAGGAGCTGGATGAAGAGGATATGCGTATCGGTGATATCCTTGTTGCCTGTGGTGCCATCACCTCAAATGAGAAGGATGATGTGCTTAATTATCAGGATCATCTTGCGGATAAGGTTACCGCTGATAGTAATCAAAAGGTACCGCCACTAGGCAAGGTTGCTGTTGAACAGCATGTCGTGGAACAGGAGGTGGTTGATGCCGCACTCAAGAAACAAGGTGAACTTAAACAGCAACGGGTTAACACGCAGCAGACTATTCGGGTTAATGCGCTGAAACTAGAGAATCTGGTTGATCTGGTGGGTGAGCTGGTTATCGGTTCTGCTAACTCCGAGCTTAATGCACGCAGGCTGGGTGATGCTGATCTCAATGAGGCAATGGAGAATCTATTACGTCTGGTCGAAGAGGTGCGTGATACTGCTCTCGGGTTACGTATGGTGCAGATTGGTGAGACCTTTAATCGTTATAAACGCGTCGTGCGTGAGGTTAGTCGTGATACCGGCAAGGATATTGATCTCAAGATCAATGGGGCTGAGACCGAACTCGACAAGACATTGATTGAGAAGATTGGTGATCCCCTGATGCACCTGGTGCGAAATGCGATTGATCATGGTATCGAATCCCCTGAACAGAGGGTTGGGACAGGGAAACCGGTTAAAGGGACAGTGAGTCTGGATGCCTTCCATGATTCGGGCAGTATTGTCATACAGATCAAGGATGATGGCGGTGGTCTGGCTAAAGACAAAATTATCAGTAAGGCGTTGGAAAAAGGCCTGATTCAAGAAAATCAGCAACTCAGTGATCAGGAAGTTTTTCGACTGATCTTTGAAGCAGGATTTTCAACCGCTGATCAGGTGAGTAACCTTTCCGGGCGTGGTGTTGGCATGGATGTGGTGCGCAGAAATATTGAGTCTCTGCGGGGACATATTGAGATTGAGAGTGAAGAGGGTAAAGGCACAACGATCTCTATTCGATTGCCTCTGACGCTGGCTATTATTGATGGCTTTCAGGTTCGCGTGGGTGATGCCCAGTATATTGTGCCATTGGATATGGTTGATGAGTGTATTGAACTCAATGAGTCGTTACGCGGCGGGGATGAACAAGCCAACTATGTCAATTTACGTGGCGAGATCCTGCCCTTTATGCACCTGAGTGAACTGTTTGGTTCGAATCGTGTGATTGATGAGAAACATCGTGACAATATTGTCGTGGTGCAGTTTGCGGGCAAAAAGGCGGGCTTTGTTGTGGATGAGTTGTTGGGTGAACATCAAACGGTTATTAAACCCCTGGGTAAGGTCTTTCAGCATCTAAAAGGAATCAGCGGCGCGACTATTCTTGGTAGTGGCGAGGTGGCAATGATTATTGATATCCCGGAGATGGTCAATCGAGTTGTTAGCTCTGGGCAGAAGCAATCAGGTGTTGCCAAGGCGATACATTGAGCCAAAAATATTCATCATTCCCGCTTGCGCGGGAATGATGAAGCAATGATGAATGTTTTTTATAAGGTCAGTCGGTTTTTTTGCTGGCTGTGCAGGTAACAGAGGGAGAGTACGATGCAACAGGCAGTCAATAGCGTCAATAGTGTTGATACGCAATCGGATGAGGCTGAGCAATATCTTACCTTTATGCTCAGTAGTAAGGCCTATGGTCTGGATATACTCAATATCAAGGAGATTATCGAGTACGGTGATCTCACCGAGGTGCCAATGACCCCTGATTTTATCTCTGGGGTTATTAATCTGCGGGGTAGTGTGGTGCCGGTTATTGACCTGAGTCAGCGTTTTTCAGGTGCGGTGACAGAACATACCAAGCGTACCAGTATCATCATACTTGAGGTGAAGAATGATGACCTGATGATTGAGATTGGTGTCACCGTTGATATGGTTAATGAGGTGCTGGATATTCATCCTAGTGAGATTGAGCCACCACCAGCACTCGGGAACCAGATTCAAACAAATTTTATTAGTGGTATGGCAAAGGTCGATGGGCATTTTCTTATCTTACTGGATATTGAAAATATTCTATCGATTGATGAGCTTTCAATGGTGGGCAGTATGCAAAGAGAAGAAGGGTGATCGATATTAACGTCAATTTAAGTTGTTATAGTGAGGGATGGGCATGAAATTAACGGTAGGCATGAAAATAGGTTCGGGTTTCGCAATCATTATTGTTTTGATGGTTATTAATACCTTTGCCGGGCGTTTAAAAATTAATGAGTTGGGTGACGTTCAAAGTCGACTGACCGATATACGCTATCCTACCCTGCTGGCAGGACGGGATATGCTTAATGGTATTAATTCCTCTTTAGCGGCATTGCGTGGCTATATGATATTAGGCAGTGATCCCAAAAAGGCTGATTTATTTGCCTCAAAAAGAAAACAGGCATGGCAGGAGATAGATACATCACTTGCCACCTTCACCACCTATTCAAAAAACTGGACAGATCCATCGAATGTTGAGGCGTTGCAGGGAATAAAGCAGGAGTTATCGGCATTCCGTAAGGCGCAGTCAGAGATAGAAGGTATTGCTCAGCGCTCTGAGAATATCCCCTCCATTCACATGTTGCTTACCCAGGCAGCACCAGTGGCTGGGAAAATATTGAAGAGTATTACTGCCATTATTAATGAGGAGGCAACGCTTGCAGCGACCCCGGCGCGTAAAAAACTGCTCAAGGATCTGGCGGATACACGCGGTTCATTTGCCTTGGGTCTGGCCAATATCCGAGCCTTTCTGCTCTCCGGGGATAGTGGGTTTCGTGATAAATTTTTAGCTAAATGGGAAGTGAATACCAACAGTGTTGCCAAGATTAGTAAGGAACAGAATCTGTTAACTGCTAGTCAGCTTAAGCAATGGCAGACACTACTGGTATCAAGAGAGGCTTTTTCTAGTCTGCCAGCGGATATGTTTCGCTTAAGAGAGGGCAAAGATTGGAATAAGGCAAATTACTGGCTGGGTACCAAGGCGGCTCCCAGGGCCAGTAACATTCTGTCGTATTTAAAGACAATGAAGACATCGCAGGAAGCACTGATGCAGGGTGATAGTGATCAATTGCTTGAAACCAGTGACTCCGTTAAGTTTTCGCAGGTTTTATTTACTCTTATTGCGGCCTTGTTGAGTGTGGGTATTTCAATTTATCTGGTGCGTAATTTAATGAAGCAGTTGGGCGCAGATCCGGTAGAGGTTCGGGAGCTTGCCGAGGCTATTGCGGCGGGTGATCTCTCTACAGATTTGAGTAATGTCGAGGATAAAAAACGGGTGGGTGTCTATGCATCGATGATTAATATGCAGCAGAAATTGATCGAGGTGGTTGAGCAGATTCAGGGTAACTCGAATCAGATCTCCTCTGCTGCGGCACAGGTCAGTGATACCGCTAGTTCATTGAGTGAGGCCGCCAGTGAGCAAGCCGCCAGTGTTGAACAGACCAGTGCCTCGGTTGAGCAGATGGGGGCATCCATTAGTCAAAATAGTGAAAATGCTCAGACCACAGACAAGATTGCCAGTGACTCGGCAACGGCAGCAACTGAAGGAGGTGAGGCGGTTGCCGGGACTGTTCGGGCAATGACACAGATCGCTGAGAAGATATCTATTATCGAGGATATTGCCTACCAGACCAATATGCTGGCGCTTAATGCAGCGATTGAGGCGGCACGAGCCGGTGAACATGGCAAGGGCTTTGCCGTGGTTGCCGCTGAGGTGAGGAAACTGGCGGAACGTAGTCAGGTTGCCGCTTCAGAGATCAGTACACTGACCGGTGATAGCGTGAAGGTGGCAGAAAAGGCGGGTACCTTGCTGGACAAGATGGTGCCTGATATTACTCGCACAGCCGAGTTAGTGCAGGAGATAACGGCGGCATCGGAGGAGCAGTCCAGTGGTGTCGGGCAGATTAATAGTGCCATGCAACAGCTTGACAAAGTTACCCAGCAGAATGCAGCGGGTTCCGAGCAACTGGCCGCCACGGCTGAGGAGATGCAGGCACAATCAGCGAATCTACAGCAGGTGGTTGGCTTTTTCCGTCTGGCAATGGATGGCGTGTCAAAGGGTGTTCGTGCCGCAGTCTCTTCCTCCGAGGTATCTGAATCTTCTGCTTCAGTGACGGCAGTCGCCATGGCTGACGGGAGTTCTATTGATGAGTCGAAATTTGAACGTTTTTAGGCGCAGGGTATGATAATGCAAACACAGACAGCCCTACACTCTGTAGGGCATGATATTGCGGGTGATAGTGTTACTCAGTTTCTGACCTTTGTATTGAATACAGATGTCTATGGTATCAACATACTTCATATCAAAGAGATTATTGATTATGGGAAAATTACTCGGGTTCCGATGATGCCGGGTTTTATTGCCGGTGTAATCAACCTGCGCGGCAGCGTTGTGCCAGTGATTGATCTTGCCTTACGTTTTGCAGAACAGCCGTCAGAGAGAACCAAGCGTAGCAGTATTGTCATTCTGGAAGTTCGCTATGAAGAACAAAAACTGGAGGTCGGTATTACCGTTGATGTGGTCAACGAGGTGCTCGATATCCTGTTAAGTGAGATAGAACCCGCACCCTCTTTTGGTACCAAAATTCGCACGGATTTTATTAGTGGCATGGGTAAAGTCAATGATCAATTGCTGGTGCTACTGGATGTCGCGAATATTTTGTCGATTGATGAAATCTCAAAAATATAGTATTTAGGGAACCTTTGATTAATCAGAGGAGAGTTATTTAAAACTTTATGGACATAGGAAGGGGTATAGCATGAACGGCTGGTTCAATCATTTAACACTTAAGCAAAAGCTGTCTGGTTTAACAGGGTTTGTCATTCTTGGTTTTATTATTCTCGGTTTAACTTATTGGCAGTCAACGCAGGTATCCAATAAGGCGAAAGCGGATTATGAACGTGTCGTACATTATGGTGAAATAGTGGATCGCATTTCTATCTTGATGTTACAGGCGCGGCGTAGAGAAAAAGACTTTATATTGCGCAGTGATGAAAAATATGTCGCTAAACATAGAAAAGAAATTGCTGGAATTAAAAAATCATTAAAAGAGCTTGAAGATTTGGTTCGTGATAATGGACAGCGTGAAGAGATTGAAAAGTTGTATCAGCAAGTAGAGGCCTATCAAAGAGGTTTTATTGATCTGGTCAATAATAAAAAAGAGAGCGGTCTCAATCCCAAGTCCGGTTTGCGGGGTTCACTGCGGAAGGCAGTACACGATGTTGAAGACCTGGTTAAGAAGTTGAAGAAAGATGATTTAATGGTGTCGATGTTGATGATGCGTCGCCATGAAAAGGATTATCTAATGCGTGGTTCTGATAAATACGTGAAAAGAATGGCAACACGTCAAGCGGAATTTAATACGATGTTAAATAATTATGCCTTGAAATCGGCGGATGCTAATAACATAACGGAGTTAATGAATAAGTATCATTCTGATTTTAACAAACTGGCAAAAAATATGAACGCTGCCAAAGCTATCCAGAAAAGCTTCACTGTAGCGGTGCATTCTATGGAAGATACACTGGTAGATTTAAAGTCCAGGATCAAGGCTGTCCTGGCGACTAATAATGCCCTGTTCAACAAAAAGTCTATTGAATTACACCAGCAGTTTACGATTACGCTGGTAGTTATTTTATTAGTGGTTGGCTTGCTGATGTTTATTGTTGTGCGCAGTGTGTTACGTCAGCTTGGTGCGGATCCACTGGAAGTGAAAGTGCTTGCTGAGACTATTGCGGCGGGTGATCTCTCTACAGATTTGAGTGCTGTTGATGAGGGAAAACGGGTGGGTGTCTATGCCGCAATGATTGATATGCAGCAGAAATTGATTGGGGTCGTTGAGCAAATTCAGAGTAACTCGAATCAAATCTCCTCTGCTGCGGCACAGGTTAGTGATACCGCCAGTTCATTAAGTGAGGCTGCTAGTGAACAGGCTGCTAGTGTTGAGCAGACCAGTGCTTCGGTTGAGCAGATGGGGGCATCCATCAGCCAGAATAGTGAAAATGCTCAGGCTACAGACAAAATTGCTAGTGACTCGGCAACGGCAGCAAGCGAAGGAGGTGATGCGGTTGCAGGAACTGTTCAGGCAATGACGCAGATTGCGGAGAAGATATCTATTATTGAGGATATTGCCTACCAGACCAATATGCTGGCGCTTAATGCAGCCATTGAGGCGGCACGAGCCGGTGAGCATGGCAAGGGCTTTGCTGTGGTTGCCGCTGAGGTGAGGAAACTGGCAGAACGTAGTCAGGTCGCCGCTTCAGAAATTGGTGCGCTGACCAGTGATAGCGTGAAGGTGGCAGAAAAGGCGGGTGGGTTGCTGGAGAAGATGGTGCCTGATATTACCCGTACAGCCGAGTTAGTACAGGAGATAACGGCGGCATCGGAGGAGCAGTCCAGTGGTGTCGGGCAGATTAATAGTGCCATGCAACAACTCGACAAGGTGACGCAACAAAATGCAGCGGGCTCTGAAGAACTTGCAGCAACCGCTGAGGAGATGCAGACGCAGTCGGCAAATTTACAGCAGGTGGTGGGGTTCTTTCGCCTGGCTACGAAGAGTGATATAAAACGTGCTCATGTACCGGTGTCTTCCTCTCAGTCTTCCCGTTCTATGGTGGCAGTCGTTGCGGCTGATGAGGACGAGCTTGATGAATCGAAGTTTGGACGTTTTTAATATTTTGTAATTTGTTCTGGAGAGTCAATTTAATGGTTTTTTTAAAGAATAGAAGTGTGCGATTTAGATTGCTCATGCCGGTTGTTGTTCTTATGATTGTAGTATCGGTCTTGCTGGCAATTCTGGTGCCTAAACTGGGTACCGATAATGCACAGGGAAATGCCATTGCCTCTGCTGTACAAACGGTTAAACAGTTCAAGGTCATCAGGGGGTATTACACCCGCAATGTGGTTAAAAAGGTATTGGCAGGTTCATCCATAAAGCCATCGTTTAATCATGCCACTGAAAAAAACACCATCCCCCTGCCGGCTACCTTTATTCACGATCTGAGCACTTTGTTAAAGAAGGATGGCACCGATCTACGTCTTTATAGTGGCTATCCTTTTCCTAATCGAAAAGAAAGACAACTGGATGCCTTTGGTAAGAAGGCATGGGATTATTTGACAAAAAATCCCGAAGAGCAGTTTGTTGAAGAAGGTGTGATTAATGGCAAACAGGTGGTTCGTGTTGCTATTCCTGACATCATGGTTGCACAAGGTTGTGTGAATTGTCATAACTCAAGAGCCGATACGCCAAAGAATGACTGGAAACTGGGCGATGTGCGAGGGGTGTTGGAGATTGTGGTCGATATTGATGACGCAGTGGCACAAAGCGCTAATATAAGCTGGACCATTGTTGCTATCTTTGTTGCCTCGCTGTCATTAATTTGTATTACCATATTCTTTAGTTTCCGTAAAAATGTAAATGTCCGGCTTGATGCTGCCCAGGTGACGCTAGCTAATATTGCTAATGGGGATTTACAAACTCCGATTACTGTTGGTTCTAATGATGAATTTGGTAAGCTGGATAGGGCAATGCTGAATATGCAGCAAAAACTGATTGAAGTGGTCCGGCAGATTCAGGATAACTCGAGTCAAATATCCTCTGCTGCATCCCAGGTCAGTGATACCGCGGGTTCATTGAGTGGTGCCGCTAGTGAGCAAGCGGCCAGTGTTGAACAGACCAGTGCATCAATAGAACAAATGGGCGCATCGGTTAGCCAGAATAGTGAGAACGCTCAAATTACGGACAAGATCGCCAGTGAGTCGGCAAAAGCGGCTGTTGAGGGTGGTGAAGCGGTTGAAGAAACCGTTACCGTAATGGCTTTGATTGCGGATAGAATTGGTGTTATTGAAGATATCGCCTATCAGACCAATATGTTAGCCCTTAATGCAGCTATTGAGGCAGCACGAGCGGGTGAACAGGGCAAGGGTTTTGCCGTGGTTGCTGCTGAGGTTAGAAAGCTGGCTGAACGTAGTCAGGTTGCCGCCGCTGAAATCAGTTCGCTGACCGATAACAGTACCAAGATTGCTGAAAAAGCCGGTGGCTTACTCGAGAAGATGGTTCCCGATATTACCCGCACTGCGGAATTGGTGCAGGAGATAGCGGCGGCCTCTGAAGAGCAGTCCTGTGGTGTGGGTCAAATCACTAGCGCCATGCAACAACTGGATAAGGTCACTCAGCAAAATGCTGCCAGTTCTGAAGAACTTGCTGCGACTGCTGAGGAAATGCAGGCACAGTCCGCCAATCTACAGAGGGTAGTGGGATTCTTTCATCTGCTAATGGATGACGAGGCAAGACGAGCACCTGGCCCTGTTGCTTCATCAGGATCATCCCAACCGGCTGTTGACGGGGCTGAGGTCGATGAGTCGAAGTTTGAGCGTTTTTGATTGCTTGCTTATGTGTTAAAGTGAGGTAGAAAATGAGGGCCGTTTATGTCTAAATCTGATTTGAGCATACAGGATGTAACGGAGATCTACATACTGATTAAGGGTATTGTTGATAATTCTCGCAGGGTCTACGTTGTATCAATGAATGCGATGTTATTCTCCAGAAATGTTGCTGGTATGGATGCCGGTTTCCTGATGGTTAGTTCACAGTTACGCGATTTCAGTAAACGACTCACCAGTATGATGGAGTCCATGAAAGGGATGATGTCAACGACGGTCTCTGAAGTCGCGCTTAACTTGAAATTGCAACGCAACCTCAGATTGATTGAACAGACCTGCCGGCTCTCTCGTATTGATTATTCATTTTCAGGTGTTGATCGCTTTATGCAGCATCGAGATATCATTGAACGTTCTCGTACACGTCTGGCATCAGCGGCTCGACAGTTGCGTTTAATGACAAGACTGGGGATGAATCTGGTGGTGTTGGCGCGCGTTGAGTCCCGGGTGGGAGGTGATGCGAAAGGTACCCTTGATTCTATTATTGGTGAGATGGAACAGGCGATGGTTATTGTCGAACAACGCATATCTAATGTTCAAAAAATAGTTGCGTAATACCGGGATAAAGGAGTCATATAATGAAAAAATTACATTATATCTTTGAAGAAGGTGATCATCGCTGGGCTGTGATTGCCAGGGATCCGGAACGTCAAAATTATCTTATTGATACCAATGAATACCTGGTAATGAATGGCGATGAAATGCTCTTGACCGACCCTGGTGGTAAGGATATCTCGTTTGGTAAGGGACATCTGGAATTTGTACCCGCGCATTATCTTCATTCATCCGGTAATTTTCATCTGTATGATCCTGGAGCAAAGATGTTGTTTTCGGGTGATATAGGTGCCGCCTTGTTGCCGCCCACCATGGATGATCTATATGTGGTCGATTTTGATGAACATATAAAACATGCGGAGTTATTCCATAAACGCTGGATGGGTTCAAATAAGGCGAAGAATGACTGGTGTCAGAGAGTTTCGGATAAGCGCATCGATATGTTATGTCCACAGCATGGGGCTATTTATCGTGGCGCCAATGTGGAACGTTTTATTAACTGGTTTGCCGAGTTAAAAGTGGGTGTTCTGGGGAACTAATGCTTCAATTTAAAATTACAGATAGTGAGTTTAATTCATTCAGGACGTTTATCTATGATCATGCCGGGATTAATCTGAGTGATGAGAAAAAAACACTGGTTACTTCTCGTTTAAGTAAAAGGTTGCGTCACCATTCTCTGACTACCTTTCAGGAATATTTTGATCTGGTCATAGCCTCTCCAGAAGGTGGAGAGAGACAGACTGCGATAGATCTTCTGACCACCAATGAGACCTATTTTTTCAGGGAACCGAAGCACTTTGAGTTTCTGGAAAAAGAGGTGCTGGCTAACTGGCAGGGGAGGAAGACCTTCAGGGTATGGAGTGCGGCCTCATCGACAGGGGAAGAGGCTTATAGTATCGCGATGTTGTTGGATGACCGTCTGGGGAGGCGTCCATGGGAGATATTTGGCTCGGATATTAGCAGTAGGGTGCTGGAAAAGGCACAGCAAGGGCACTATCTGCAAAATCGTATTGATGGGATTCCTAAGGAATATTTACGCACTTACTGTCTTAAAGGTATGGGTGAACAGGAAGGTACCTTACTTATTGATAAAAAATTAAGGCAAAGGGTTAGCTTTTCCGCAGTTAACTTGAAAAGACCATTGGGGGATGTCGGTATCTTTGATATTATCTTTCTGCGTAATGTCCTGATTTATTTTGATATGGACACCAAACGATTGATTATTAAACAACTGGTAGAAAAAATGCATCCGGATGGTTATTTATTTATTGGGCATTCAGAATCACTCAAGGGTATTCATGATGGTCTGGAGACTGTTATTCCAACCGTCTATCGAAAAATTCGAAGTGCTTGATTGTAGTGAGATTTATCACTCCAATCAAGGAAAAAGAAATTAGCAAAGAGGGTGTTAGCCGATTTATTAATCCCGGTGGTTTTTTTTTCGGAGATGGTGATTGCCAGATACATACAATACTCGGTTCGTGTATTGCTATTACACTCTGGCATCCCGTGCTTCAGATTGGTGGGATGTGCCACTTTGTTTTGCCGGGAAGAAGAAATCTTGTCGGGGTAAGCAGGGAAGACTCCAAACTTAATGGGCGTTATTCCGATGCGGCAATGGCACTGTTTGAGCGAGAGGCCATTCGACGTGGCACCCATCTGACCGACTATCAGGCCAAGATCTTTGGCGGTAGCAATATGTTGACGAATTCAAGGTTGAAAGATGATGAATTGATTGGTACAAGAAATGCCGAGGCAGCTATGAATCACCTGTCTGAAAGAAGCATATCCTTGCTCGTTGCTCATGTTGGAGAGACGGGGCATAGGCGCATTGCCTTTGATGTGGGAACTGGCGATGTCTGGGTTAAACATGAGCCATTGCAGAAATTTATTGAAACGAATAAGTAAGTTTAAATCAGCGGGTAGGGTGCGTGTTACGCACTATCACTGATAAGAGGTAATGAATGGGTATACAAGTATTTATTGTTGATGACTCTGCGGTAGTAAGAAAGGTGCTTACGGAGTTACTCGAAAATGTTGCGGGCATTGAGGTCATAGGATCTGCTCAGGACCCCATCTTTGCCCAGCCAAAGATGGAAAAGAACTGGCCTGATGTCATTATTCTTGATGTAGAGATGCCGCGCATGGATGGCATTACCTTCCTCAAGAAGATTATGGCAGAACGACCTACGCCGGTTGTTATGTGTTCAACACTGACTGAAGAAGGATCGAAGACCTCTTTGCAGGCATTGAGTATCGGGGCTATTGATGTTGTGGCAAAGCCCAAAGCAAACCTGAAAACAAAACTCCCTGAGGCATCACAGGAATTGGTCTCTGCTATTCGTGTTGCAGCAAAGGCCAATATGTCGGGTATCAAGGCAAAGAAGATTGCACCGGTTCTCAAGGTGTCTACAAAATTGACTGCCGATGTCATGCTGAGTAAATCAGCTAGCCGTAATGCTCAAAAAACAGGGCCCATGATTGCTATCGGTGCCTCTACAGGTGGAACCCAGGCGCTTGAACTGGTATTAACGGCACTACCCGCTAACACCTTGCCCATTCTTGTTGTGCAACATATGCCGGAAAAATTCACCAATACCTTTGCCAATCGCTTGAATGAATTATGCAAGGTTGAGGTTAAGGAGGCAGAGGATAACGACCCCTTGCTTCCCGGTAGGGTACTGATTGCTCCCGGGGGTAAACATATGATGTTACAAGCCACCCAGTTTGGTGCCACGGTACAGGTCAAGGATGGGCCTTTGGTCAGTCGTCATAAGCCTTCCGTTGATGTTCTGTTTCGTTCGGTCTCGAAGTATGCAGGAGCTAATGCCCTGGGTATTATCATGACAGGTATGGGCGATGATGGGGCAAGAGGACTTAAGGAAATGCATGATGTCGGTGCTAAAACCATTGCGCAGAATGAAGCGACCTGTGTGGTCTATGGTATGCCGCAGGAGGCTGTCAAGCGGGGTGCTGTTGATTATGAGCTGGCGTTAAATAAAATCCCGGAAATGATTGTCGCCCATAAATAGGTAGGGTGCGCACTGCGCACCATTCAGGACTTTGCGTACCCCTGGATTCCCGCCTGCGCGGGAATGACATCTGTGGTGATGATAATAGTATAATAAACCATATATTCCTTAATATAGGCTGTAAAAACGATGTTGACGTATCCTGATATTGATCCAGTGGCACTGAGCCTAGGTCCCCTGAAGATCCATTGGTATGGCTTGATGTACCTGACCGGTTTTTTGGGCGCATG
Source organism: Gammaproteobacteria bacterium (assembly GCA_013151035.1). Taxonomy (NCBI): domain Bacteria; kingdom Pseudomonadati; phylum Pseudomonadota; class Gammaproteobacteria; species Gammaproteobacteria bacterium. Next base: position 1,703 of record JAADJB010000042.1, on the reverse strand, counting down.
GTGGCTGGGTCGGTTGCGTGCAGCAAAACCGGGTTCTGGATGGAAGGCAGAGGAGATCGGTGATGTGCTGTTTTATGGTGCGTTGGGTGTGATTCTCGGTGGCCGTATTGGTTATGTCTTGTTCTATGGCTTTGATAGTTTCCTTGATAATCCACTGATATTACTGAAGATATGGCAAGGTGGTATGTCTTTTCATGGTGGTATGTTGGGGGTATTTATTGCCATGTGGTTGTATGGTCGTCATACCGGACGCAGTTTTTATACCGTGACCGATGTGATTGCGCCCTGGGTGCCGATTGGTCTGGGTGCTGGTCGTATGGGCAATTTTATTAATGGTGAGCTTTGGGGTCGCCCTACCGATTTGCCCTGGGGTATGGTCTTCCCCTATGTGGATGCGCAGCCACGACATCCTTCCATGTTGTATGAGATGTTGCTGGAGGGGTTTGTGTTGTTCTTGATCCTGTGGATATTCTCAATGAAGCCACGTCCGAGGATGGCGGTGTCCGGGATGTTTATGTTGTTTTATGGCTTGTTCCGTTTTATGGTCGAGCTGGTGCGTGAGCCGGATGCACACATGGGCTTTATCTGGTTTGACTGGGTAACCATGGGGCATATCCTGTCGGCACCAATGATTTTGTTTGGTCTCTTTTTATTGGCTCTCGCCTATTCAAAAAGAGGTCGTGCCTCAGTATGAATCAGCACCCGGAACAACAATACCTGGATCTGTTACAACGATTGCTGGATGAAGGGAGTGAACGGGTTGACCGTACCGGTGTAGGTACGCGTGCCCTATTTGGTCAACAGATGCGTTTTGATCTGGCGCAGGGTTTTCCGGCCTTCACCACTAAGCGGGTGTATTGGAAAACAGCCTTTAAGGAAATGTTGTGGATGCTCTCGGGTGGGACTAATATCCGGCAGCTGCTGGAACAGAATGTTCATATCTGGAGCGAATGGCCACATAAGGCCTATTGTGATGAGACCGGAGAGGCGATTGAGTTAAAAGTATTTGAGCAACGTATCCTGGAGGATGATGCCTTTGCTGCGCGCTGGGGTGAGTTAGGCCCGGTCTATGGCAAGCAATGGCGACGCTGGAAGACCTCGGATGGGCGTGAGATTGATCAGATCGAGCAGGTCATAGATGCCTTGCGTAATAACCCCGGTTCACGGCGGATTATCTTTGAGGGTTGGAACGTGGGTGAGTTGGATGAGATGGCGCTGCCGCCTTGTCACAAACATTATCAATTCTTTGTTGATCCCAATACCCATCGTCTTAGTGGTGGCATGATTCAACGTAGTGTGGATAGCTTTCTGGGGTTAGCATTTAATATTGCCAACCTGGCACTGGTGACCTCTTTATTGGCAGAACAGACCGGTTATGATGTCGGTGAGATTGTGTGGTTTGGTTTCGATGTTCATCTTTATCTGAATCATATGGAACAGGCTAAAGAACAGTTATTGCGTGAACCTAAGGCGTTTCCGCGCTTGATTATTAAACGTAAGCCGGACTCTCTGTTTGATTACAATATTGATGACCTGGATCTTGAAGGTTATGATCCTCATCCTGCGATCTCGGCTCCAGTGGCAGTATAAAAAGGTAGGGTGCGTACCACGGACCAATAAATGTTGGAATAAACGCTGGTGCGCAATGCACACCCTACCAGTGGGTATTTATCAGGGTAGGGTGCGTACCACGCACCAATAAA
>JAADJB010000041.1 GCA_013151035.1 Gammaproteobacteria bacterium | reverse complement strand
ATCGGCTGCTATTCTCTTGCAAATAAATATTATCGACATAAGCGGTTGTTCCGGGTATGTCTGCAACAATATCTATTCGTAGTTGAATGTTTCCGTTGCTATCACCGGTAGGCTCGGTTATAAATTCTTTTGATACATTTTCCCAGGTGTCGGTGCTGGATACGGAGAACTCTTCCAATAGGTTGAATTGTTCAGACCATGTGCCATCATCTTGTAGATCTTTGTTATTAACCATATCTCTTATTCTTATGCGAAGCCCTTCTCTGGACATGGCATCGATGCGTGCGTATAGGTCGATGTAATATTCCACACCTGCTTTTACTAAAGCGATGTTGTTTCTCAAGAATGGATCAACGTTTTCGTTTATATCATGATGAATTTTTACTGCCGTATTTCCATCTTCGATGTTGCTGATCGCTGCAATATAATTAAGGCCACCATTATTGCCTTCATACCACTTATCAAAATCATCGCTGACATCATCATCAATATTGCCTTCTACCCGTTCAAAGCCCCCATTTCTTTTGTTAAATAAATTAAAATCCCACTCAATGGTAGGATTAGGTAGATTAATGTCTCCATAAGCACCAAAGGTGATGGGTAGTCCTGCAACGCCTGAAACCTTGATGTCCAGTTGTTCTGTCCATACATCGCCTCTATTAAACAATACATTGTCACCAGCCTGTAATTTATTGTTGCTCATCAGATTATCTACTTCTGAGATGCTGGTTAAAACGTAGTCACAAGTTGTTTCTTCGACAGCCTCGCGATCAATGCAATAAGTTGTCGCGTATGTATTTATTGGAAACATGATACCTAGTTGAATAAGTAATAGGCTTTTTGCAATATGCTGTGTCTTCATCTCGATTACCATTTGTTTCACAGTTTGGGTTCGTTAGAGATTATTGTGCGATCTTATGATGCGTAATACTGTGATTGGGTTGCGTGATAAATGTGATGACGGTCACGTTTTGGAGGTTGTTTTTGAATATAGGTGGTATTTTTACTATGGATCGAGCTCTATCAGCCTTTCTAGAAGTCATAAGCAAGTGTTATACCGTTACGTTTCAGGCGGGCATTAAAATTACCTCCAGACCATAAAAGAGGATGTTTTATGTGACGGGTATAAATGACTTGATTGAGTTTCTGGTTGATATGATTATGGGTTCTGGATGCTACGGAATTAACCTGGGATACATTACTGTGATATTGTCTGGTATGAGCTACAGCGGAAGAGCAGAATATTAATGCGATAACTCCTGAGGTGATAATATGTGTATGACGGGTACTGGTATTCATGTTTATCTCCACTTTGGTCTGGGGCCATGATGAAAAAATCTTTAAAACCAGTGTATTCCTGTGGGGTTTGAATGCTGTGACCTGGTTGTTGTGGGTATGTGATGGTTTTCACATTTGTAGTGTGCGGCGTAGGCTTTTCTTTTAATTCAGATATCCCGTCAGGGAATGGTGTGGCAGAGTAAATATGTTTAATGTTATTAAGTTGTTGTGTGTTTTCAGCCTGTTTTTTTCGATCAGTAGTGTTGCTGATGTGCTGGATTATCCGCTTAAACAAGTCTCCGAACATACCTATGTTATTCATGGGCCATTAGAGACCCCTAGCCCTGAGAATCGGGGTTTTATGAATAATCCAGCGTTTATTATTGCTGACCAGGGTGTGATTGTGGTTGACCCTGGTTCTAGTGATGAAGTTAGTGAGATGTTACTCAATCACATTAAGGCACTGACAAAAAAACCGGTAACTCATGTTTTCAATACCCATATTCACGGGGATCACTGGTTGGGTAATGATGCGATTAAAAGCGCCTGGCCTGATGCGATTGTTTATGCCGACCCACGCATGATCAAAAAGGCGAAGCAAGGGGAGGCTCATGGCTGGATTGAACTGCTGAACAGGCTGACCGAAGGTGCTACTGAAGGGACAGAGATTTATTATCCGGAGCAGGCACTGGTTGATGGTGATCAATTGACTATCCACGGTTTACAGCTTCGCATCCATTCGGTGGGGATCGCGCATAGTGATAGCGATATTATGATTGAGTTTGTGGACGATTCTTTAATGTTTACGGGTGATAATGTTGCCTATAAGCGTATTTTGCGTATGGATGATGCCAGTTTCAGGGATATTATTAAAGCTTGTGATAGGGCGATTTCTTTAGGCTTAGAACATTATGTTCCTGGTCACGGGGTAAGCTCTAGCGTTGAGATCGTGAAATTGCAAAAGACCTATTTTGAGATTATTTATGGTGCGGTTGGTAAATATTATGAAGAAGGTCTGACCGATTATGAAATGAAACCCATGATTGTTAAAATGTTGTCTGCCTATAAGGATTGGGCTGATTTTGATGCCATGATTGGCAAGCATATTAGTCTGGCATTGTTGGAAGTGGAACAGGCTGAATTTGAATAGGGTTGTGGGGTAGGGAACCTCTGATCAGAGGTTCCCTGTTATTGACATGGCTTATTTGATAACAACGGTTGCCTTTTCTTTAAGATCATGGATATAGGTCTCAACCTTTTGTCCCTGCATCATGTGTTGTAAGCGGGGTTTGATCTGATCGTAGGAAGGGGGGCTAAGCTCTCTGGTCTCTTCCAGGTATATAATATGCTGACCAAACTGGGTTTCAACCGGGGTTTTGCTATAGCTTCCTTTTTTCATCTTCATTAGTGCGTTAGCGAATGGTTTAACCATTCTATCGGCAGTAAACCAGCCCAGATCACCGCCTTGCTTGCCTGTGGGACCGGTGGATTTTTCTTTTGCCAGCTCAGCAAAGTCAGCACCTTCATCAAGTTGTTTGATAATGGCTTCGGCATCACCCTTGCTGCTTACCAGAATGTGACGTGCATGATATTCTTCGCCACCGGTATTGGCGATTTGTTCATCATAGGCCTTTTTCATGTCGGCTTCGGTGACGGGGTTATGCGTTATGAATTCCTGGATGCTGATGCTGGCCAACGTGGTTCGCTTTAGCCATTCTAGTTGGGTTTTTACATCTGCACGCAGATCAAGTCCCTGAGCTTGCGCATCTTGAGCAACGATTTCGAGTTTGATCATATCGTTGATGATGGTTTCGGAGCTCGGTGGTGGGGTGCCGGGACGACCACTATTGCGTTTAGAGGCATACATGGAATACATCTGTTGTGTGATCGGTTTACCATTGACGGTAGCCAGAACCGGTGAGTTATCATCCGTAGTCGCTACGATATCTGCCTGTGCAGTACCCGCGTTAAGACCGATTAACAGGCTTGATGTTAATAAACAGGATTGAAGTAGTTTACGCATGTTATTTCCTTTTAATATATAAGTTATTAAGACTTTTTCGCATGTTCTTGCGGTGTAGCGGCCTTGATGCTGAGGGCGTGAATTTCATGCTCCATTGCATCGCCCATAACGTCATAAATTAGACGATGGCGCTGGATCAGGCTCTTGCCTTCAAATTGGTCTGACACGATATGGACAACAAAGTGCCCTCCACCACCGGCGGCACCTTCATGTCCGGCATGTTGTGCGCTTTGGTCAATAATCTCCAGTATGCTGGGGCTTAATGCGTTGGTTAGTTTTGCGTGGATGGTTTCACTGTTCATTGTACTCATTATGGTAATACCTTCTTAAATGGTTTAACGGTGACTTTTGCATAAGCGCCTGACTCTAGATAAGGGTCGGCATCGGCCCAGGTTTGTGCTTCTGCAAGGGTTTTAAATTCAGCAATCACCAGGCTACCAGTAAACCCGGCATCACCAGGCGTGTCGGAATCAATGGCAGGGTGTGGGCCGGCAATAATCAAGCGACCTTGATTTTGTAGTTGTTGTAGACGTTCGATATGTGCAGGGCGAACACTCATTCGTTTTTCTAGGCTATTTTCGACATCGGTCGACAGGATAGCGTATAACATCAGGATTCCTCTTTAATCTTTTCTTTTTCGTTTTCATCATCTTCATCTTCATCTTCCATGTAACGTGAAAGATATAAACCCTGGGCAAGTACAAAAAGCAGGGTGATTCCCATTAACCCAAACAACTTGAAATTAACCCAAGTGTCTTCATCATAGTTGTATGCAACATAGAGATTAACCAGACCCATGGCAATAAAAAATAGAGCCCAGGTGATGTTGAGTCGAGTCCAGATGATATCAGGTACACTGATGGCGTGTCCCATCATGCGTTTAATCAGGGGCTTTTCACCAATAAACTGGCTGCCAATAAAGGTGATGGCAAATAACCAGTAGGCTACTGTGGGCTTCCATTTGATAAATAGTGGGTCATGCAGGTAAAGGGTAGCACCACCAAAGATAACGATGATGGTCAATGTAATGAGGTGTGATTTCTCAAAACTGCGATTCTTGAGCCAGTACAAGCCGACTTGCAAAAAGGTGGCGGCGATGGCGGTTGCAGTTGCAGCATAGATACCATAGATCTTGTAGGCGGCAAAAAATAGTAGGATGGGGAAAAAGTCGAACAGAAATTTCATTGAGTTTTGATCTATATCAGTCCCTGTATGGCAGGGTGATTGTCCTTAGTTTAGTCTATTAAAGGGGCTATCTTACCTGATTTGAGATTGTAGGCATACTTTTGGCTTATACTTTGGAGTGTATTTGAGGATGGCAGGGTGCCTATCTTTATCATCGACACGCCGTGAATATATTCCTGTAGGCTCGACGGCCGCGTCCATGCGGCTGACGGTCTCTGCTAAAGATAGGCACTCCGCCATCCTCTACCATTTTAGTGGGGTAATGGGTGTCTATTATAAATCGTCGTGAATTTTTAGTGTTATTAGCCGGTATGAGTGTGAGTTACCCGCTGGGTAGTCTGGCTGTATTACGACAAACACCACTTGATAAGGCTGTTCTGGCTGAGCCATGGCGAACCATTGCTGCGGTGCAGGAACATTTGTTTCCTGCGGATGCGGATTCACCGGGTGCCTACGATATTCATGCCATTAGCTATTTGAAGAATATGCTTCAGCGTCCGGGGGCTGATAAAGATGAAGCTGCATTTATTGAGCAGGGTGAGGGTTGGTTAAACGGGATGGCGAGGGAGTTCTATGCACAGGACTTTATTACCCTTGATGTGGATAAAAAGGAAAGGGTGCTACGTAGGATTGAGGGTAGTCGGGCGGGGTATCGATGGTTGGGTTTGCAACTGCGTTATATTCTGGAAGCCTTGTTGAGTGATCCTGTTTATGGCGGTAATGCCAATGCTGTGGGTTGGGAATGGTTGCAGCATCAGCCGGGTTTTCCTACACCAACGGAGAGAAATTTGTTTTATAAGTTGGCTTATCAAAAACGGGATTACAATGAGTGATTTTAACTGTAATTATGCCTGGTTGGTTCGAGACAGGGGTTGCTCTTCTCGAACAGAGACACGCCGTGAAACCATCCATGGTGGCTCGACAGCCGCGTCCATGCGGCTGACGGTCTCTGTTCGAGAAGAGCAATCCCTGTCTCTTGAGTTAACGGAGCGATAAAATATGGATTACGATGTCATTGTCATTGGTAGTGGTGCTGGCGGCGGCCCTGTTGCCCTTGAGTGTGCCAAGGCGGGTAAGTCGGTTCTGGTGCTGGAGAAGGGTTATTGGTTGAATGAGGGTGATTTTGCCAAGGATGACCTTGCCAGTTATATTCATAATGCCTATACCCCTGATCTACGTGATGAACAGCATGTCATTGAAGAAATGGATGAGATGGGTGACTGGCACGCTGAGGCGGGTTCGGAATCGGGTTGGAGTTTCTGGAATGGCAGTCTGGTGGGCGGTGCTAGTAATCTGATGAGTGGTTTTTTTTATCGCCTTAAGCCACAGGATTTTTATCTGCGTTCTGAATTTGGCCCGATAGAGGGGGCTAATGTTGCTGACTGGCCGATTAGCTATGAGGATATGGAGCCTTGGTATAGCAAAGTTGAATTGGAGGTGGGCATCTCAGGGCAGGTGCAAAGACATCCTTTGCTGGAGCCTCGTTCAAGTGCTGATTTCCCTTATCCGCCAACGCGGGAACATCCCATCGTATCAATGATTGATAATGCCTGTGAATCGCTCGGTTATCATGCCTTGCGTACACCACGGGCAATATTGTCGGTTTCGGATAAGGATCGTCGTGGTTGTGAGTATTCGGGTTTCTGTGGCAGTTATGGTTGTCACTCCGGGGCTAAGGGCAGTTCACGCGCGGCCCTGCTTAATCGTGCGCTGAAAACGGGTTATTGTAAAATTCAGCCAGAATCAAAGGTGACTCGGTTGATTAGTAATAGTGCGGGTAAGGTGGTTTCGGTGGAATATGTTGATAAACATAATAAGCGCACAACACTCTCTGCCAAGGTGTTTGTGGTCGCCTGCCATGCGATTGAAAGCAGCCGTCTGTTGTTGGCATCTGTCGGTGAACGGCACCCCGATGGGCTGGGTAATCGCTATCAACAACTGGGCAAGAATCTATTGTTTTCTGCCGGTGGAGCGGGTACTGGTGAATTCACCTACGGCAAGATGGACAAGATAATGGCGGAGGCGATGAACACACGCGGGCCTTTTGTTAACCGGGGTTTACAGGATTGGTATTTTATTGATGATGAATTCATGGGTGGCAGGGTGAAGGGCGGCACCATTGACTTCCTGTTGCGTCACCCCGGCCCGATGGGCAGGGCCATGGGGTTACCCTTTGATGATAATGGTCTGGTCTGGGGGAAGGCTCTGAAGCAACGCTTGAAAAGCACCTTTACTACCACACAGGATCTAAGGTTTGAGGTGTTTAATGACTGGTTGCCGACGGATAATTGTTTTGTCAGCCTGGATCATCAAGTGAAAGATAAGTGGGGTAGCCCGGTTGCCAGGGTGCGTATTGGCTATCACCAACAGGATTTGAAAGTGGGTGAGTTTTTATCACAAAAGGCCGTCGGTGTGATGGAGGCAATGCATGCCGATAATATTCGTTATAGTGTTAGTGGTACCCCAACGCCTAATCTGGTGGCAGGGGGCTGTCGTTTTGGCCATGATCCAAAGATCTCGGTACTGGACAAGGATTGTCGTATCCATGATGTCGATAATGTCTATGTAACCGATGGTAGTTTTATGCCAACCGGTGGCAGTGTGCCCTATACCTGGACTATTTACGCTAATGCATTCCGGGTCGCCGATATTATCAAGGCGCGGGTATAGCTAATTACGTTACAATATCACCCATGAGTTTACATTATGATCTACATAGCCATTCGATCATCTCGGATGGCAGCCTAAGCCCGTCGGAGCTGGTTCGTCATGCCCATCAATCCGGGGTGGATGTGTTGGCGTTAACGGATCACGACACCACGGATGGTTTGGCTGAGGCTGGATTGGAAGCAGCGCGTGTCGGGATCAGCCTGATCAATGGTGTGGAAATCTCGGTGAGCTGGAATAAATATACGATTCATATTGTGGGTCTGTTGGCGCAAGTGGATAATGAAATATTGCAACAGGGTCTAAGTGGGCTGCGTGAATTCAGGATATGGCGCGCGCAGGAAATTGCCAAACGTCTGCACAAGGCGGGTATCCCTGATGCCTACGAGGGTGCGCAGGTATATGCTACCGGCAGTATTATTGGTCGTGTGCATTTTGCTAAATTTTTGATTGAAAAAGAGTATGCACGAGATATGCGTGAGGTCTTCAAACGTTTTCTGGTGCATAACAAACCGGGTTATGTGAATGGGCAGTGGGCGAGCCTTGAAGATACCTTGCGCTGGATTAAGGCGGCCGGGGGTATTGCTGTCGTGGCACATCCAGCGCGTTATCGTTTTACCGCCACTAAACTGAAATTGTTACTGGGTGAATTCAAGGAATTGGGTGGAGTGGCTATGGAAGTGGTGTCGGGTAATCCGACGCGCGATGAGATTGAGCACATGAGTAAACGGGCTCAAACACAGCATCTATTGGCCTCGCGTGGTAGTGATTATCATGGTCCGGAGAATGCCTGGCTGAAGATGGGACGATTGCAAACCATTCCTGCGAGTTGCCAGCCTGTGTGGGAACATGAAGTCTGGTCATCGTTGTTGCCTGCAGTGATACAACAGCCTGCGGTTGTGCTATGAGTCAGTATTTTGAAGTGCACCCTGAAAACCCGCAGCTACGATTGATTCGTCGGGCGGTTGAGATGTTACGCCATGATGGAGCAGTGATTGCCTATCCCACCGACTCCAGTTATGCGCTGGGTTGTCATTTGGGCGACAAGCGTGGCATGGAACGTATTCGTCGTATTAGGCAGTTGAATGATCGCCATAACTTTACCCTGGTGTGTCGGGATTTATCCGAGATTTCGACCTATGCGCGTGTTAATAATTCCGCCTATCGTCTATTAAAGGCGCATACACCGGGGCCTTATACCTTCATCTTCAAGGCGACCAATGAGGTGCCTAAACGCCTGTTACACGCCAAACGCAAGACCATCGGTATCCGTGTGCCGGATCATCCTGTTGCCCATGCCTTACTGGATGAATTGCAGGAACCTATTATGAGCACCACCTTGATTCTGCCGGGTGCCGAGGGGCCCGAGGTTGATGCCCATGAGATCAGGGAACGACTGGAACATGAGGTAGACCTGGTGATTGATGCCGGACATTGTGGCTATGAGGCAAGCACAGTGATTGATTTTGTTGATGATGTGCCACAAATCATTCGTCAGGGTTGTGGTTCTACGGAAGGATTTGTATGAGACTTCGAGTGATTTGTCAGGGTATAATGCCGTCATGTTAGGTCTGTCTACGATTCAATATATCTCGATAGCGATTCTGCCCTTATTATTTGCCATTACGGTGCATGAGGTGGCGCATGGCTGGGTGGCTGCGCGGCTGGGTGACAAGACTGCGCTGATGCTGGGCCGTTTGACCTTGAATCCACTGAAGCATATTGATCTAGTGGGAACTATCTTGGTGCCTGCATCATTACTGTTGTTGAGTTCACAGCTGGGGCACTCCTTTGTCTTTGGTTGGGCCAAACCGGTGCCGGTGACCTGGCAGAATCTACATAATCCGAAACGGGATATGGCATTGGTTGCCTTTGCCGGGCCATTTGCTAATCTGCTGATGGCGATTGGTTGGGCAATGATACTCAAGTTGGGTCTGGTTCTTGGTCATGAGGCACTCTGGTATTCGCGCCCTATGATCCTGATGGCGCAGATTGGTATATCCGTCAACCTGGTATTGATGGTGCTGAATCTATTGCCCATCCCGCCACTGGATGGTGGTCGTATCCTGACGGGGTTGTTGCCGGGCCCTTGGGCCTGGAAGCTGGCAAGGGTTGAACCTTATGGTTTCTTTATCCTGATTGGCTTAATAGCAACAGGGCTGTTAGCAAAGATTTTATTACCGGTGGTTAGTTTGTTACAGAACTTGTTATATATGATATTTGGAACATAGGTAAACACATTGAATGCGAGTCAAAATTTACGGGTATTATCAGGCATGCGACCAACCGGGCGGCTGCATCTGGGGCATTATCACGGGGTCTTAAAGAACTGGGTGACGTTGCAGCAGGAGTACGATTGCTTCTTTTTTGTTGCCGACTGGCATGCCCTGACAACACACTATGAAGATCCTTCGATTATCAATCAAAGTATCTGGGATATGGTGGTGGATTGGCTGGCTGTGGGTGTGAACCCTAATATGGCGCATCTGTTTATTCAGTCGCAGGTGCCGGAACACGCTGAATTGCATCTATTATTGTCGATGTCCACACCATTGGGATGGTTGGAACGTGTGCCTAGTTACAAGGATCAGCAGGAACAGTTGCGTGAAAAGGATCTGGCAACCTATGGTTTTTTGGGTTATCCCTTGTTACAGAGTGCGGATATCCTGATCTATAAAGCGGGTCAAGTACCTGTTGGTGCCGATCAGGTGGCGCATGTGGAACTGACGCGTGAGGTCGCTAGACGTTTTAATCATCTGTATGGTCGTGAGCCTGATTTTGAGCGCAATGCAGAGGATGCGATCAAGAAGATGGGCAAGAAGAATGCCAAGTTATACAAGAGTCTGAGGAAACGTTTTCAGGAGAAAGGTGAAGAAGAAGCACTTGAGATTGGTCGTGTCCTGGTTGCTGATCAGCAGAACCTGTCACTGGGTGATCGTGAACGGCTAACGGGTTATCTGGAAGGCGTTGGGCGTATTATCCTGCCAGAACCCCAGGCACTGTTAACACCGGCATCAAAAATGCCGGGGCTGGATGGGCGCAAGATGTCCAAGTCTTATGGTAATACCATTTTTCTACGTGAGGATCTTGCTGAGGTGGATCGCAAGCTGCGTACCATGCCAACCGATCCGGCACGGGTTCGACGCACGGATCCGGGTGATCCGGCTAAGTGCCCGGTGTGGGATCTGCATCAGGTGTATAGTGATGATGAGGTTAAGCAATGGGTGCAGGAGGGTTGCACGACCGCCGGTATTGGTTGCCTCGATTGCAAACAGCCCATTATTGATGCAGTGACAGTTGAGCTGAAACCGATTCATGAACGTGCAGCTGAGTATGAATCTGATCCACGTATTGTGCGTAATATCCTTGAGGAAGGTGCAGAGGCTGCGCGTGAGGTCGCACGCACGACCCTGGATGAAGTACGACAGGCGATGGGCCTGAATTACCGTTAACAGGTTCCTTATGGAAAATGATCTGACATCAAGTGAATTAAATAAGCAGGCTGAGATGCCCTTTGCCATCGTGCAGGGTGAAGCGGTTACCGAGCTACCGCAGGATCTTTATATCCCGCCGGATGCGCTGGAGATTATTCTGGAGGCCTTTGAAGGGCCGTTGGATCTTTTGCTTTATCTGATTAAACGTCAGAATCTGAATGTTCTCGATATTTCGTTAGCTAAGATTACCAAGCAATATATGGATTATATTGGCTTGATGGATGAGTTAAAGCTGGAGATAGCGGCGGAATATCTAGTGATGGCGGCGATGCTGGCAGAGATTAAATCACGCCTGTTATTGCCTCGCCCTGTTAGTGATGAGCCGGATGAGGGTGATCCGCGTGCCGAGCTGGTGCGTCGTTTACAGGAGTATGAACGCTACAAACAGGCAGCAGAGGATCTGGATGCCTTGCCGCGTGTGGGCAGGGATGTGTTTTTAACCCATGCCGAGGCACCGGACAATGCACATGAGGCGCGTGCCTTGCCACAGGTCAGTCTGCGTGAGTTATTGTTAGCGGTACAGCAGGTGATGAAACGTGCCGAAATGTTTTCGCATCATCATATTCAACGTGAGGCATTGTCGGTGCGTGAGCGGATGTCTAATATCCTGGGCTCGATTAATGCCGATAAGTTTACTGAATTTACCACGCTATTTACGGTTGAAGAAGGGCGTATGGGTGTGGTGGTGAGTCTACTGGCGATACTGGAATTGATTAAGGGTTCTATGTTGGAGATGGTGCAGTCCGAACCCTTTGCCCCGATCTACGTGAAGGCAGCAGGGGGCACTATTGAAGATGACGCTAATGATAGTGACAAGATAGAGATGACAAGTGACGATGAATGAATCTGAATTAAAGAATATTGTGGAAGCGGCTTTGTTGGCAGCGGGGCATGCGCTCAAGATGGATGACCTGATGGCTTTGTTCGATCTGGATCAACGTCCGGATAAGGAACGGTTGCAGTTGGTGTTGGATCAATTACAACTTGAATACGAGGGTCGAGGTATCAGGCTCATGCAGGTATCTAGTGGTTATCGTATTCAGGTGAATAGTGATCTGGCTCCCTGGATCTCACGCTTGTGGGAAGAACGGCCACAGAAATATTCGCGTGCCTTGCTTGAGACGCTGGGTCTGATTGCCTACCGGCAACCGATTACGCGTGCCGAGATTGAAGAGGTGCGTGGTGTCAGTGTTTCCTCATCCATTATGAAGACCTTGATGGAACGTGAGTGGGTCAGGATTGTTGGACATAGAGATGTACCGGGTCGTCCGGCGATGTATGCCACGGCGCGGGATTTTCTGGATGACTTTAATCTTAAAGGTCTGGAAGATCTCCCCAGTCTGGCAGAGTTGCGTGATATTGGTAGTATTAATGCAGTGCTGGATCTGGAACCCAGGCAAGAAGAGGTTGATGCCGGGAGTGATGAAGAGGATGCCGGTGTTGTGGTGCCATTGGCTGAGGGTGATGACGTGGAACAGACGGATACCTTGCATTAGGCGGTTTTGAGTTTGAGTCATGAAGTGTTTATCTTTCTCAGAGACACGCCGTGAATACGTCCATGTAGGCTCGACAGCCGCATCCCTGCGGCTGACGGTCTCTGACAAAGATAAACACTTCATAACTCTTGTAGTAAACTGGATGAAATCAAGGGGTCAGAGCTCTTGAAAAATTGAGCGTAGCGTGACGGATTGGAAATCCAAATCCTTTAGGGAACCCGACAATTGTGAATGGTAGGAATAAATAGAGATGGCAGATCGGTTACAAAAAGTATTGGCAAATGCAGGTATCGCCTCCAGGCGTAAGGTGGAGGAGTGGATTGCTGAGGGCCGGATTACGGTCAATGGTGTGTTGGCTCAACCAGGTATCAAGGTTGAAGGGAATGAACGTATCCGTCTGGATGGTCGTGATCTGCGTATCCCTGGTAAGGATGATGAGATTGAATGCAAGGTGCTGGTATACCATAAGCCTGAAGGTGAATTCTGTACCCGTAATGATCCAGAGGGTCGTCCTACGGTATTTGAAAATCTGCCGCGTCTGCGTCCGGGGCGTTGGGTCTCGGTCGGTCGACTGGATGTGAATACCTCGGGCATTCTGTTATTTACCAATGACGGTGAACTGGCGAATAAGTTGATGCATCCCTCCAGTGAAATTGATCGTGAATATGCCGTGCGTGTGTTGGGTGAGATTGATCCTGAGCTATTGAAGAATATGCGTGCGGGGGTTGAGCTTGAGGGTGGCATGGCACACTTTGATATGATCAAGGAGGCGGGCGGTACCGGTGCCAATCACTGGTATCATGTCATTCTGAGAGAAGGTCGTAATCGAGTGGTGCGACGTTTGTGGGAATCTCAGGGGATTCAGGTCAGTCGATTAATCCGTATCCGTTATGGGTCTGAGGGGCTGCCCAGGGATCTGCGTATGGGGCGTTTTGATTATCTGCCCATGGCATCAGTTAACCGTCTACGTCGCTCGGTCGGGCTAGATGATGTGCGGGCGAAACCGGGTATGAAAGGTCGTCAAGTAGATGATAGAACACGCCGTAAGATGACCTCAAGACGTCCCCATAAACGTTAACCCAGTGGATGGCACAAACTGGGGACAGAGCCGGTTTTGGGCTCTGTCCCCAAGGTAGAACGTACCACGGACCTTTTTCATGAATGAGTTAACCCTCTCAGCAGCACTACTAATCGGCCTGTTGGGGAACACCCACTGTATCGGTATGTGTGGTGGTGTTAGTGCCTTACTCAGTATGGGGCAATCATCACCGCGCTGGTCTTTATTGCTGGCCTATAATCTGGGGCGAATCCTGACCTATACCTCCCTCGGTATATTATTGGGTTTTTTTGGTGATCAGCTTACCCAATTATCTCCCTTGGCGGGGCCTCTTTTCAGAACCCTGGCGGGTTTATTGATGATTGCTATGGGGCTGTATATGATGCAATGGTGGATGGGTTTAACCCGTATTGAGGCTATGGCAGCCGGGCTTTGGCGATGTGTACAGCCGCTGACGCGTAAGGTTTTACCGGCAAACAATATGATCCAGGCAATGGGTCTGGGCTTGATATGGGGTTTATTGCCCTGTGGTCTGGTTTATACCACCTTGAGTTGGGCTTTGTTGGCGGCCAATTGGCAACACTCGGGTTTATTGATGTTGGCCTTTGGTGTGGGTACTCTTCCCGTGATGTTGTTCACCGGTTTACTGGGACAGAGAGTTATTCGTTTCCTACAAGGACGGCAATTACGCATCCTGGCCGGTGCTCTGATTATTATCCTTGGTTTGCTAACCCTTATCCTGCCCTGGTTACACCTGATAATCCATACTAAGAGGCTTTTTTGAGCAGGGGCTTGATCGGGATGTAGCGGTCTTTAATAAATTTCATGCCCTGATTGTCTTTCACGCCAAGCAACACTGTCGAGTAAAGCCAGTCTGTGAAAGCTGTTTGTTTTATTTGCCGCATATCTTCTGCTCCCGGTCTGTGTCGTCTTTGTAAGAGTGTTTAGTCCAGTCCCCGCACTTGATTTCGACCATTGTTTTTTGCCTGGTAGAGTGCCGTATCCGTGCGTGAAAACAATGTATCTTGAGTATCTTCCTTATTCAGCGTGCTGATGCCCAAACTAGCCGTGACATTGATGGTGTTTCCTGCAATAACACATTTGTCTTGTTCTATCTGTTGACGGATACGTTCGGCAAGTTGTTGGCAACCTTCGTAATCAGTATTACGTGCCACAATGAGAAACTCTTCACCACCATAGCGGAACAACATATCGGTATTACGGATACATTCTTGTGCGGCATTGGCAACGCTTTTTAATGCCTGATCGCCAATACTGTGACCGTAGTTATCATTGATGCCTTTAAAGTGATCAATATCCAGCATAATCATTGATAAAGGGGTGTTGTGGCGCCGGGCTGTATTGATCTCTCGTTGTATTGAGTCATCCAGGGTGGCGCGATTAAATGTGCCTGTCAGGGGATCTTTTTGAGCCAGTTGCAATGCCTCATTGTATTGCAGGGCATTACGCAAAGGATAGAGCAAGCTGGATAATATGTTTTCCAGTTGCTCATGATCCTCTTCAACGAAGCGTTTGCGTCTCTTGAATACCAGTCGTCCCATGGGTTTATTGCCCAGGTTGAGATGATAAGTACAGGCATGGTTGGCAGGCGTTCCCGCCTTGATATCAATATTCAGTTCGGGATTATGATATTCAAGGGCATCATGGCTTACATGTGTGTTTGCATGCTCATGGAATATTTCAATAATCTGTTCAATATCCAGAGTTTCCTGCAAGGCAAGCGTAATATTGAATGAATCATCCGAAACATAGGGATAGGGGGTTCGTGACCGACGTCGGTCACGTCGTGCCATTGATCCTTCAATGCTATGTAATGAACCTGCCATGTTGTCTCTCCTGAGTTTATTTGCTGTTATCACTTATGCGATAATCATGCCAATACGAAGATTATTTTTTTTATCCTTTATAATCATATCATTAAATATATTAATTTTTATACGCGTCATTTTTTTGCCGATTATTAGAGCCTTGTTTTATTGTTGTGACGGAAAAAGTTTACCGCCCTGGCATTTTCTTGCATGCCTGTATTATCCGGATGCTGTAGTGGTTTTTCGTGCAAAGTCCTAGTGTTGTAGTATGGTTATCAGTGTTGCTATTGGTTAGAGGCGTGAATTGTGATGAAAAACCTTTTTGTATATATATTGTTGATGTGGATGCTGCCGTACTCTGTCAATGCAGAGGAGACGCTTGATGAGGGGTTGGTGAACCCTGGTTATCATGAGCAACCTGAGTGGTTCAAACTGTCTTTTCTGGATTTGAAGGAGGATGTGGCTGAGGCGGATCAGGCGGGTAAACAGGTATTGCTTTATTTCTATCAGGACGGTTGCCCTTATTGTAAAAAATTACTAGAGGTGAATTTTAGTTTGCGTGAGATTGCTGAATTCACACAACAGAAGTTTGATGTGATTGCGATTAATCTATGGGGTGATAAGGATGTGATTGATCTACAGGGAAACGAGACGACGGAGAAAGAGTTTGCCAAGAGTGCCAGAGTGATGTTTACACCGACATTGATCTTTTTGAATAAGGATGGTCGGCCAGTGATGCGCATGAATGGTTATTATCCACCGCATAAATTTCGTGCCGTGCTGGATTATGTTGCTGGTGGGTATTGGCAGAAACAAGGTTTTCGTGATTACTTTAGTGCATTAAATCCATTGCCGTCAACGGGTGAGTTGTACCATGATGATCGTTATTTATTGCCACCATATGATCTGGGTAAGCGCACCAGTAAACCATTGCTGGTGTTGTTTGAACAGCGTGATTGTAGTCCCTGTGATGAGTTGCATGGGGATATCCTGCAACGCAAGGAGAGTGTGTCTTTATTTAAACAGTTTGATGTGATGTTGCTGGATATGTGGTCTGAGGAGATGATTCGCCTGCGTAATGGTCGTGAGATGAGTGTCGTTGATTGGGCGCGGCAACTCGATGTGAAGTATGCCCCTAGTATGCTTTTCTTTGATCGTCAGGGTTTAGAAGTATTTAGAACTGAGGCCTATTTAAAGTCCTTTCATCTACAGTCTTCAATGGATTATGTGTTATCCGGAGCCTATAAGACTGAACCCAGTTTTCAACGTTACATACAAACACGGGCGGATGCACTGGAAGCTAAGGGTATCCATGTCAATATAATGGATTAACCCCTTCATGGTGTAGCAGTTGTTGTTTTATGGTGATCCTGCTTCCTTGCGTCTGTCCTGCAAAGCCGCCGATACCTTGCGCGGATATGACTCGATGGCAGGGAATAATCAGCGGGATGGGGTTTCTGCGGCAGGCATTGCCTATTGCCCGAGGTGAGCTATGTAGTTCCTTTGCAAGTTCACCGTAGGTCTTAACCTTGCCAACGGGTATTTTTTGCAGGGCAGCCCATACTCTATGCTGGAACTCCGTGCCTTGTGGGCTTATTGGTAAATCAAAGGGGAAGTCTGCGTTTTTTAGGTATTGTCGGATCTGTTTCAAGGTTTCTTTGAGTAGTTGATCGTGGGTGGTTTGAAGTGCATCGCTCTGACTGACGAAATCAATGTAATGAAGGGTGTTATTTTTCTGAATGATTTTCAGGTTGCAAAAAGGACCTTCGAAATAGACCGTTGGCACGCTGTTTTTTATCCCTGTGCCTCAAAACGTTGCCCGTTAATATCTCTGCTATCCGAACCGAATAGATAAAGATAGGGCATAACAACATCCTCTGGTTTGCTCAGAGTGCTGGAGTCTTCACCCGGATAGACCTGAACGCGTAGGCGAGTATGGACGATGCCGGGATTGATAGTGTTGACCCGAACGCTGGTGTTTTCTTCCAGTTCATCGGCCAGTATCTGACTCAGGTTTTCAATCCCCGCCTTGGCAATTCCATAGCCCCCCCAATAGGCGCGACCTTTGCTGGCCATGGCATCACTGGTAAACAGGATGCTGCTGTCTTTGGTGGCTTTTAATAGTTCCAGGCAGGCTTGGGTGAGTAATAATGGCGCACTCAGGTTGACTTGCAGGGATTGATACCACTCCTCAACCTCAAGGTGCTCGATAGGTGTCAGTGCGCTCAGGTGAGCGGCATTGTGTAATAGACCATCCAGTCGTCCGAACTCTTCCTTCAAGGTGTCGGCCAGTGTCTGGTAATCGGTTGGAGTTGCCCCTTCAAGGTTGATTGGATAGATAGCGGGTTTGGGATAACCCGCCTGCTCGATCTCGTCATAAATAGATTCCAGACCGGGGATGTCTTTATCCAGCAAGATGATGGTGGCACCATGAGCCGCTAGTGCCAATGATACCGCGCGACCAATACCGAGTGCTGCTCCTGTTACCAGGATGACATGTTCGCTTAGATAGTTTTCTTGTGGTTTCCAGTTTTCAGGTATTTTCATGAACTGTATTATATAGGATGTATGGGTTTCAGGGTATCAATAAGCTGTTGTGCGCATTGGCTACCACTCCGCATGGCCCCTTCCAGGGTAGAAGGCAACCCTGTATCGGTGTAATCACCGGCTAGCCAGAGCCCACTGATTGCGGTTTTATTTTTTGGACGAATTTGATCAACGCCAGTAGTGGCTGCAAAGGTAGCTCTTTTATCACGAATGACCATAATCTCCAACGGGGCTGGCCATAGCGGGAACTGCTCGGCAATCTCCTGGCTGATGATCTTGCCCAATTCATCGGGATCCAGTTCCATGTGACTTCCTGGCCCACTGATTACAACTGACATGAGTCCTGGTTGTCCTGATACGGCACGGTCAATAACCCACTGGCTGTGACCATACAATAATCCGATCATTGTGGTGGAGAGTTTTATGTCAGTAGGATAACGCAGATAGATGGTGCAAATAGGCAGGTTACCCAGTTGACCAATCCGCTCAGAGCTTGGGTTCATGCGCGGGAAGTTTTCCAGTAATCGTTTGCTATTGTCCGGTGAAGTAGCAATGACGATATGATCGCAAGCTATAACCTGTTTGTTGGTATGCAAGCTAAAAGAATATTCTTCATGCTGGTCGATCTGTGAGACACGCTCACTGAGTATGATCTTGCCATTGTTTTGTTCGATGTAATCCAGCGCATGGATTGGGAATAGCCGACTAAGATCAACCGATGGAAACAGAAATTCAGTATTGCTGGCAGCACCGCTAAAACTTTCCTGCAAAACCTTGATAAAGATACGTGCCGAGGCATCTTTGATCGGAGTATTGAGGATGGCAATGGCGAGAGGTTCCCATAGCAGACGTACCAGTCGAGCGGACTGTTTTTGTGCAAGGAGTAATGCCTGCACGCTAACATCCGTTTCCAATGCAATCTTATCCTGTACAATCCGGCTGCCGAAGCGTAATAACTGAACGCGTTCCAGTAGCGATATGCCCCTGGCTGAGAGCATCCCGATCAGCAGATGAAAAGGTGCCGGTAGCGATGGCGTGGATAGTTTTAGATATTCATTGTTACTCGCGTTAACCAGCAGTTGGAGTGGCTCCCGTTGAAAGACATCCTCTTCATTGATGCCAATGGTATCCAGTGTATTAAGCAGAGTGCTACAGGCCCCGGTGAGTAGATGCTGGCCATTATCAACACGTAGATCATTGAATTTCACACAGCGTGCGCGTCCACCAAGTTGGCGAGCAGATTCAATGACAATGGGTTTCATGCCATTGCTGGCGAGTTCAACCGCTGTGGTTAGTCCGGCCCAGCCACCACCGATAATACCGACACAAACGGGCTTGGTTTTATTTCTGGTTTTCGGCATGGGAAGCGATCTCGGGGTAGTGGTTGTTTTTGTGGTAACGTCTTTCCTGCCAGGCCGTGCGCCAGGCAATCCATATCTTGCGGAGCGGGGTTAGCCGTATCTTGTGTTTCATGACCTGGAAACCATCGAGTTCTATCTCCTTGAGAGTCGATAGATAGATGGCGGCCATAATAAGCCCAGTGCGTTGTGCATAGCGATCCGTTGTTGCCAGTGAGGTCATTGCCTCATGGTGAAATTGTACGACACGTTGCGCCTGAAATGCCAGCAGGGATTGTAGTTCCGGGGTGTTGCGGTAATTAAGAATGTCATCTTCTGTGACATGGAAGCGTGCCAGTTCATCCGCAGGCAGATAGATGCGGTTGCGTGCGGCATCCTCGCGTACATCACGGATAATATTTGTTAGTTGCAGAGATATGCCTAGTTTGATAGCGTATTCGCGTGTTTCCGGATGCTTGAAACCGAATATCTCTGCGGCCAGCAGGCCTACCGTGCTGGCAGCGCGATAACAGTATTGATACAGCTCATCAAAGGTGTGATAACGATTGATATCGAGATCCATCTCCATACCCTGAATGAGCTCAAGTAGATATTGTTTACACTGCGGCTTATTTATGAACACCTTGTGCATGGCCTGGGTAACGGGGTGTTGTCCCTGGTCTTGATACAGCGCTTCAATCTCCTGTCGCCACCAGTCGAGTTTTTTGCGTGCAATCTCAATTTCATTATATTCATCGACAATATCATCCACCTCACGGCAAAAAGCATACAAGCTCATGATGGCTTGCCTTTGTTTCGAGGGAAGAAAGCGAAAACTATAATAAAAACTGGAGCCACTATTGATGGTTTTTTGTGCGCAATACTCGTCAGGTGTCATAGGGGTAGTGTAGCTTTTTTATACCGTTATTGCATGCCATATCATCCATCCCCAATCACTCGCTTTGAGTCGGGGTTGGCTAAAGAGGTTGGCTTTCTGTCGGTGTAGATGGTTGAATATGCAGCTGCCACCGGCATAAATCAGGCGAATTTCCAGCCCAAAGCGGCCATGCAGTTTATTGAGCAGTGGTTTTCCTGTCTCCAGTAGTTGCTGAATTCGATTATATTGTAGGGTTAATAACTTGTGCATGGAGTGATTGCTTTGCTGATTGATAAGCATGTCTTCGGTAACGCGGCAGTGTTCCATCTCTTCTTGTGGTAGATAGATACGGTTACGATCATATAAATCATCGTGGATATCTTGCATAAAGTTGATGAGCTGTAAGGCACTACAGATAGCATCAGAACAGACCAGGTTTTGCGGGCTGGCCTGCTGATGGAGGTGCAGCATAAGTCGTCCAATGGGGTTGGCTGAGCGGCGGCAATAATCTATTACCTCGATATAATTCTGATAACGGGTTTTGTTAATGTCCTGACGGAAGGCATCGAGTAGATCATGGAACAGGCTGATGGGAAGTTGATGTTGATTAATGCTATCAGCCAATGCAATAAAGAGCATTTCCTGTTGCGGTTTCCCTTGTTTGATCTCTTCTAACTGGATCTGCATCTGGTCAATCTTGTAGGTTCTTTGCTGACAGTTATCATTACCTTCATCCACAATATCATCTGCACAGCGCGCAAAGGTATAGATTGCTGATATGGGTCTGCGTAGTTTTTTTGGTAATAATATAGAGGCGACCGGGAAGTTTTCATAATGATTACGGGCCTGATCCTGACACCATTGGTAAGACTCTTTTATGCGTTGCTTATGCATATTTATGCCTTGATTTGTAACCAGTCAAGGATGTCCAATGGGGTGTTTAACATGCCATCTGCTTGCCAGGTATCCGGTTGATCATCTTTATCTAGATAACCAAACAACGCTACCAGGGTAGGCATATTGGCGTTTCTTCCTGCCTCAATATCACGTTGGGCATCACCAATGTAGACGCACTCTGTATGTGTACTATCACTTTGTTGGCAGGCCAGTAGTATCGGATCTGGATGAGGTTTGTTACGATTCAGAGTGTCACCACAGACAATGCTGCTGGCACGGCTATCGAGTTGCAGACCCCGCATAATAGGTAAGGTGAAACGAGCGGGTTTATTGGTGACGACCCCCCATTTTATTTGCGCGTTTTCCAGTGCGTTTAATACCTTGTCCATATCTTGAAATAAGCGGGTTTTATTGATCAGATTGTCCTGGTAGATATCCAGTAGGCGCTGGCGACAAGGCTCAAACTCAGGGTCTGTCTCATTCATATCAAGACCACCCCGGATCAGGGCGGCACCACCGTGAGAGACCAGTGGACGGATTTTGTCAAAAGCCAATGTAGGTAGCTGCCGTTCTGCCCGCAACTGGTTGAGGGCGAAGGCGAGATCCGGTGCGGTATCAAGCAAGGTACCATCCAGATCGAACAGAACGGTCTTGATGTTAGTCTTTGCGGTAACAGACAAGATAGTTTACATCCACATTGTGTTCAATCTTGTATTCCCGTGTAAGCGGGTTGTAGGTCATGCCAGCAAGTTTTTCTAGTTGTAGCCCTGCCTCGCGAGCCCAACGATCAAGTTCAGATGGCTGAATAAATTTGCTGTAGTCATGGGTGCCCTTAGGGAGCATACCGAGGATATATTCGGCACCAATAATCGCTAGCATATAGGCCTTTGGATTACGGTTAATGGTGGAGAAGAATATCCTGCCGCCGGGTTTTGTCATTTGTGAACAGGCCTGGATAACCGAGGCAGGGTCAGGGACATGTTCTAGCATTTCCATACAACTGACGACGTCGAAATGTTGTGGATGATCGCTGGCAAAGGCCTCGGCAGTGGTTTGTTGATAGTCGACCTCAACCCCGGTTTCGATCTGATGCAGACGCGCTACGGTGAGTGGTGACTTACCCATGTCAATACCGGTGACCTGGGCACCGCGTAGAGCCATAGATTCAGACAAGATGCCGCCACCACAGCCAACGTCGATGACTTTTTTATGTTCAATTCCATTCGCGTGTTGATCGATAAAATCAAGACGCAGAGGGTTGATGTCATGCAGGGGTTTGAATTCACTTTCTTTATCCCACCAGCGTGAGGCCATAGCCTCAAACTTGGCGACTTCTTCCGGGTCGACATTGTGCGTGGTTTGTTCGTTCATTGAGCGATTTTATCACGCCATGCCCGTGCCTTGTGTATTATTTTATCGCTGTTCAGAGTGGTTAGCTGACGTTCTTTTAACAGGTGTTTGCCGTTGACCCAGACATCACTAACCTTGTCCCGACTAGCCGCATAGACCAACTGTGATATCGGGTTGTATACCGGCCCGGTTTCAATATCATCGAGTTGAATGGCAGTGATATCAGCCCACTTGCCACATTCCAATGAACCAATCTCCTGATCCAGCCCCAGTGCGCGGGCACCATTGATGGTTGCCATGCGCAGGGCCTGATGGGCGGGTACCGCACTGGCATCGTTGGCAACGCCCTTGGCCAATAGTGCAGCACTACGCATCTCGGAAAGCATATCGAGGTCATTGTTGCTGGCAGCACCATCGGTTCCTAATGCCACATTGACCCCGGCCTTGATTAATTTTTGTAACGGACAGAATCCACTGGCGAGTTTAAGGTTGGACTCTGGGCAGTGAACAACGTGAGCCTGATAATCAGTCATTAAGGTGATTTCATCCTCTTCAAGCTGGGTCATGTGTACCGCGATCAACTGTGGTGAAACTAATCCCAGTTGTTGTAATCGAGCGAGTGGTCGTTGCTGGTAATGTTCCAGTGAATGTTGTATCTCGCTAATGGTCTCATGCAGGTGTATATGTAACGGGATATTGAGTTCATCGGCCAGGGTCTGGATGCGTTGCAGTGGTTGGTCGGATACAGTATAGGGTGCATGGGGTGCGAAGGCGGTATGGATCAGGTTGTCATCCTTATATTGGTCAAACACCTGTAAACCTTTTTCAATGTACTGGTCGGCATCCTCTGCCCATATTGTCGGGAAATCCAGTACGATCAGACCGACCATAGCGCGGATACCCGCCTGTGCCGCTACCCGTGCAGTGATATTGGGGAAGAAGTACATGTCATTAAAGCAGGTGGTGCCACTGCGTAACATCTCGGCAATGGCTAGCTCACTGCCATCAAGTACAAACTCCTCATTAACCCAGCGCGATTCGGCTGGCCAGATATGCTTATTTAACCAGTCCATCAGTGGCAGGTCATCGGCGAGACCGCGCAACAGGTTCATTGCAGCATGGGTGTGGGCATTGATCAGGCCAGGGATCAGGGCGTGATCGTTGAGTTCAATAGTGGTGTCGGCCTGGTATTGTTCGCGTGCCTCCTGACTTGGGATGATGGCGACAATACGTCCGTCCTTGATGGCTAGGCTATGGTGTTCCAGTACTCGGTCATCCGGTTCAACCGGGATAATCCAGCGTGCGTGAATCAGTGTGTTGACTTGCATAGTGGTATGTATTCGATGAATAAGGGATAATCAGATTACTTGAATTTATTATATTGCGCTACATTATTATATTGGTCTGTACGGTCAGTTATGTCCCCGGTTCAATGTGATGCGGGTAGGTGTATGATTTTAGGCTGGCACAGGCCGGGGACATAGCAGGCTTTATCTGCTGTGTCCCCTCGAAGAGTTCCACGAACCTCAACCGAACGTGCTCGTAAAAGGGGAATAGGTATACTGTCCCCATAAGTCCATCAACCTACAGATAATGCACAAAAGGTACGGTATATATGAAGCAGGCGTATGACACCATTCGACCGATAATCTGGAAGGACGATGCGCTGCATCTGCTGGATCAGCGACGCCTGCCGCAGTCTGAGGAATGGCTGACGTTGACGACGCTTACTGCGGTGACGAATGCGATTCGTGACATGGTGGTGCGTGGTGCACCGGCGATTGGTATTACCGCTGCCTTCGGGGTGGTGATTGCGGCGCGTGTGCGTTATGAGCAAGATCCCTCTTGTTGGCGGCAATGGGTCGAGGATGATCTTAAGCTGTTATCACAGTCCAGGCCAACGGCGGTGAATCTATTCTGGGCAATTAAACGTATGTCGGCTTTATTTGATGCCATCGGGGGCAATCCTGTGCCTGTTTTATTGGCTGAGGCACAAGCGATTCATGATGAGGATATTGAGGCTAATTATCGCATGGGACAATTGGGTGCTGATGTGCTGGGTGATAGTTCTGCAGTATTAACGCACTGTAATGCCGGAGCACTGGCAACGGGAGGGTATGGTACTGCCCTGGGTGTGATTCGAGCGGCCTGGGAGCGGGGTGGTTTACAACGGGTCTATGCGGATGAGACCCGACCCTGGTTACAAGGGGCTCGATTGACCGCCTGGGAGATGGTGCATGAGCGTATCCCGGTAACCCTGTTAGCAGATAGTGCTGCCGCGCATCTGATGCGGCAGAGTAAAGTTCAATGGATAGTTGTCGGTTCGGATCGCATTGCCGGTAATGGTGATGTGGCCAACAAGATCGGCACCTATTCCCTGGCGATCCTGGCACGTCATCATGGGGTAAAGTTTATGGTGGTGGCACCAACCTCAACGATTGATATGAGCTTACCGCATGGCGATGAGATCCCCATTGAGCAACGGGCATCCGATGAAGTGTTACAGGCCGCTGGACAAGTGATTGCCGCTACCGGGGCTGAGGCATGGAACCCTGCCTTTGATATGACCCCGGCTACCCTGGTGGATGTGATCGTGACCGAGAAGGGAGTGGTGGAACGACCCGATGCGGAGAAGATGAAGGCATTGATGTTATCCTGATCAATGTAGTGGGGTTAAGATGGGATAGAATAATGAAAGTGAGGGCAAGATGAACCCATTATTAGGGCATGTTATATCGGTTTTTATGGCCTTTTTTGCAATTATGAATCCAATTGCAAACACAACGGTCTTCCTTGGATTGGTGGGTGACAGAAATAAAAGCGAGCAGCGAAAAATTGCAATAAAGGCTCTAATTATAACTTTCGTGGTTATTTTACTATTTGCAGTTTTAGGGAAGTTGATTTTTCATCTGTTTGGAATAACCCTTCCCGCACTACGAATCGCTGGAGGTGTCCTGGTGTTTCTTATCGGATACCATATGCTTAAGGGTACAAACTCAAAGTTACATACGGTTGAAGATGGATCTGATGCCAATATAGCGGTCTCGCCTTTGGCCGTTCCTTTGCTTGCGGGGCCGGGAACGATAGCAACGGCTATGAATTATTCGGCGACTGGAGGGTGGATGGAAGTTGTCGTTACAATTTTTTCATTTGCGGTGTTATGTGTTATCACCTTTTTTTGTTTTATATTTAGCTCGAAAATACTCTCTGCAGTAGGTGAGAGTGGGCTTGGAATAATTACTCGCTTAATGGGGCTTATTTTAACGGTAATAGGAGTGCAAATGCTTGTGGATGGTTTAAATGCCGCTATTATACTTTCTCCAACTGCAAGCTAATAAAAGTATCCAATGGGTAAATGCCAAGATGTTACCTGCTGAATCATCCTGACACTTTAATTTATAAGCCTATACTCAAAGTGGCAATTCTAACAGTGGTACCATTAGAAAAGGCCTAGCGAAATGCTAAGCCTTTGTTTTGTATGGCTCCCTGACGTGGACTCGAACCACGGACCCAATGATTAACAGTCATTTGCTCTACCAACTGAGCTATCAGGGAATTGCGCTCTTGCGAGGTCGAGATAATACTGGATTATGGCGTTATCGGCAATAGATTTAGGTGGTAAATTGATGACTAAATCATAATTTTTTAAAATTAATCCTTATCTGTACCTCAGTTTCATCAGGGACATCCAATCTTTGCCCCATTACAGCGTTTATCGGTGATACGTGCGCGGCCGCTATTAGACAGGCAGATCACGCGTGGTTCAGTTTGTAATGAACGATCACAAAAGGTAAAGGAGCTGTTGGCACCATAGCTCATGCCTGAGGGGCGAAAGCGTATGCGTTTTCGGCCGCTACTGGAACGCATGAAGATGTTTTCGGGCAGGGCGTTATCGGTATGTAATATATCTTCATCGGTCTCGCGTATTCGATTGTAGTTGAGGTCATGGAACACAATCCAGCCGTTGCTCCAGTCACTGGTATTGTTGCAATATTGTTGATCCCGGCTAGGGCAGAGGATGACATAGGATGCCAGTCGTATCGCGCTACTCCGGGCGTATTGCAGGCTGCTATGAAAGTCTGCAACGCTGGTACGCATACGGGTGTTATGTAGAATTTGAGTGTAGCTACTAGCGCCCCAACCAGTGAGGATAGCAAGGATGATAATGGTGATTAATAGCTCAATCAGGCTGACAGCCCGTTGATGGTGTTGATGATGTGGCATATTGACTCCTCCCTGAGTCTTTGTGTGTTCCCTGAATACTATTTATCTCGATCGCTGTTCGATAAAGCGATTAATTCGTTGTAAGGCATCCTGTAGAGCCTCTAATGAGGTGGCAAAGGACAGACGCATGTGCCCATTACTGCCAAATGCTGATCCCGGCACCAGTGCGACACCGACATCATTGAGTATGGCCTCAGCCAGATCGACGTCATTGCTGATGCCATCGAGTTGTTCAATTAATGGATTCATATCCGGGAAGGCATAAAAGGTGCCATCACTGGGTAGGCAATGAACGCCTTCCATCTTGTTTAATGCCTTGAGGACATAATCATGACGTTGCTTAAAGGCCTTGCACATTACCTGGACACAGGATTGATCGCCTTCGAGTGCTGCCTGAGCGGCAACCTGTGAGATTGAGGCTGGATTGGAAGTGCTTTGTGACTGTACCTTTTTCATTGCCTGAATAAGCGTGGCAGGGCCGCCTGCGTAGCCAATACGCCAGCCGGTCATGGCATAGACCTTGGAGACACCATTCATGACGATGGTGCGGTCATACAGGTCGGGGCAGGCATTCAGTATGTTACTAAAGGGTTCATCCTTCCACCAGATATGTTCATACATGTCATCGCTGGCAATCAGCACTTTGGGGTAACGGCGTAGTACCTCGCCCAGGGCTTCAAGCTCACTCCGGCGATAGGCAACACCGCTGGGATTAGATGGACTGTTGATGACAAACAGGCGAGTCTGGTCGGTAATCGAGGCCTCAAGTTGTTGTGGGCTGATCTTGAAGTCTTGCTCGATTCCAGCGAGTAGAATAACGGCCTCACCATCGGCAAGACGCACCATATCAGGATAGGATACCCAGTAGGGTGCGGGGATGATGACTTCATCGCCGGGGTTTAACAGGGCCTGTACCAGGTTATAAAAGCTTTGTTTACCACCACAGGAGACCAGAATCTGTTGCGGGGTGTATTGAAGGCCATTATCCTGGCTGAATTTGGTTATAATGGCCTGCTTGAGTGAGGCGGTTCCATCCACTGCGGTATATTTGGTGAAGCCATCATTGATAGCCTGTATTGCTGCTGCCTTGATATGGTCAGGGGTATCAAAATCGGGTTCTCCAGCACCAAGACCAATAACATCTTGTCCAGCAGCGCGTAATTCAGCAGCGCGTGCTGTAATAGCCAGGGTAGGGGAGGGTTTGATGCGTTGTACACGTCCGGATAAGGGTAGGTTTTTCAAGTAATATGCCCTGTTTTTGAGAATCGGTTTTATTGCAATCAATAATACTTGAATTTTATTGATTGCAGAATCATTTTTTATAATTAATTACAGTGTTTATAAATGAGCAAGTTATTTCAAATTGATACATCAATGACACCGGCAGGTGATCAGCCTGTTGCAATTAAAGGTTTGATTGAGGGCCTGGAAGCGGGTTTGGCGCATCAGACCTTATTGGGCGTGACCGGATCAGGCAAGACCTTTTCGATTGCGCATGTGATTAACCATGTGCAACGTCCGACCCTGGTGCTGGCACCAAACAAGACCCTGGCAGCACAGCTCTATGGTGAGATGAAGTCCTTTTTTCCACATAATGCAGTGGAATATTTTGTTTCTTATTATGACTATTATCAGCCTGAGGCCTATGTCCCTTCCTCGGATACCTATATTGAGAAAGATGCTTCGATTAATGAACATATTGAACAGATGCGATTATCGGCAACCAAGTCCCTGCTGGAACGTAAGGATGCAATCATTGTTGCTACGGTCTCGGCTATCTATGGTCTGGGTGACCCCCGCTCCTATCTGAGTATGGTGTTGCACCTGGTTCAGGGCGAGCAGGTGGATCAACGCAAGATTCTGCGGCGCCTGGCGGAGCTACAATACACCCGTAATGATACTGATTTGCAACGTGGCACCTATCGGGTACGCGGTGAAATCCTGGATATCTTTCCAGCTGACTCTGAAAATGAGGCGCTACGGGTTGAGCTATTTGATGACGAAATTGAAGGCCTATCCTGGTTTGATCCCTTGACCGGTGAGGTCTTGCGCCGCATCCCTCGCATCACAATCTATCCCAAGAGCCACTATGTCACCCCCAGAGAGAAGGTGTTAAAGGCGGTTGATTATATCCGTGATGAGCTCAAGGAGCGACTACAACAACTGCGTGATATGGATAAGCTGGTGGAGGCTCAACGCCTGGAACAGCGTACCTTGTTTGATATGGAAATGATGCTGGAGCTAGGCTATTGTAATGGCATTGAGAATTACTCCCGTTACCTGTCTGGTCGTGCGGCAGGGGAGGCCCCCCCGACCTTGTTTGATTATCTGCCGGAGAATGCTCTGTTGGTGATTGATGAGTCACATGTCACCGTGCCGCAACTTGGGGGTATGTATAAGGGAGATTATTCGCGTAAGATGAATTTGGTCGAATACGGTTTTCGTCTGCCTTCGGCATTAGATAATCGTCCCATGCGCTTTGATGAATTTACCCGTCTGGCACCTCAGTGCATTTATGTCTCTGCCACTCCGGGGCGCTATGAGCATGAACATTCCGGGCGGGTGGTGGAGCAGGTTGTTAGGCCAACGGGTCTGATTGATCCCGCCATTGAGGTGCGTCCTGCTGATAGCCAGGTCGATGACGTGATGTCAGAGATTCATAGCCGGGTTGCTGATAATGAACGTGTTCTGATTACCACCCTGACCAAACGCATGTCTGAGGATCTTACCGATTATCTGAGTGAGCATGGTATTCGTGTGCGTTATCTTCATTCTGATATTGATACTGTTGAGCGAGTAGAGATTATCCGTGATCTACGTCTGGGTAAGTTTGATGTGTTGGTTGGGATTAACCTGCTCAGAGAAGGCTTGGATATGCCCGAGGTATCACTGGTGGCAATCTTTGATGCCGATAAGGAAGGCTTCCTGCGTTCGGATCGTTCTCTGATACAAACCATTGGCAGGGCAGCACGTAATCTGCATGGCAAGGCCATTCTTTATGGTAACAAGATTACAGGGTCAATGCGCAGGGCGATGGATGAGACCGATCGCCGCCGTGTCAAACAGACGGCGCATAATAAAAAGCACGGGATTACACCACAGACCATTAATAAATCGATTGATGATATGTTACAGGTTGTTGGTGGTGGCTCAAGGCAGAGTGCTAAACAGTTTGCCAGGATTGCTGAAGAACAGATTGAATATGCGCGGATGTCACCGCAACAGATTCAACAGAAGATCAAGATGCTGGAGAAGCAGATGCATGATCATGCCAGTAATCTGGCATTTGAAGATGCCGCCCGCTTACGGGATCAGATTCATCATATTCGTGAACTGGAATTGACCTTATAGTGGTTCGGGCATGCCGATAAAATAACCCTGCACCATATCGATGCCGATTGATTCCAGAGCATCCAGTATGTCCTGGTTTTCGACAAACTCGGCAATGGTTGTTTTGTTCAGGGAATGTGCAATATGGTTAATGGAACGCACCATCGCCAGATCCACTGGGTCGTTAGCGATATCACGGACAAAGGTGCCATCAATCTTGATGATGTCCACTGGCAGATGTTTCAGGTAATTAAAGGAACTAAAACCGGTGCCAAAATCATCGAGGGCAAAACGAATACCTAGTTTTCGGAGTTCTTTGATAAATAGACTGGCCTTATCAAGGTGTGTCACAGCCGCTGTCTCGGTTATCTCTATAATCAGGCGTTGTGCTGCAGAGGGGTTTTTCTCGGCAAAGGACTTGATGATCTTCAGAATTGTATTGTCACCAATAGACCCGCCAGAAAGGTTGACGGTAAGATGATCAATAGGGTTCTCTTTAGATTGATCTGTTAGTCGCTCTATGGCTTGTGTAATGACCCAGGTGTCAACCTGTGTCATGAGTCCATAACGTTCGGCAACCGGGATGAAGTTACCGGGTGTTGTTATTGTTTTATCTT
This sequence comes from Gammaproteobacteria bacterium, assembly GCA_013151035.1. Classification (NCBI taxonomy): domain Bacteria; kingdom Pseudomonadati; phylum Pseudomonadota; class Gammaproteobacteria; species Gammaproteobacteria bacterium. Next base: position 40,948 of record JAADJB010000041.1, on the reverse strand, counting down.
TTTGTTGCAGTCGTAGCAAAGTTTCATGCATTACGATCGTGCTATCACCTAGATGCCTGATGGGTTGGAAATAGAGGATAAAACGATTCTCTTCCAGGGCTGCCTTGATTTCATTGACAACCGTTATTTCTCCCAGAGTAGAAACCTTGCTCTCATCCTCCTTACTATAGATGTGGTTACAATTACGACCTTTTTGTTTGGCAACGTAGCAGGCAATATCACATTGTCTAAGTGCTTCGGCGGGTGTTCTTATGTTCTGGTCAATAATAATACAGCCAATACTGCAGGTAACCTCATATTTGTTACCATGCCATTGAAATTTAAAGCCTTTTAATGCATGGCAATAGGATTCGGCAATCTCCTGTAACTGATTGGCCTTGATGTCATCAAGGATGACACCAAATTCATCGCCGCCCAGGCGTGCCAGGATGTCGCCCTGGCGGGTTCGTTCGTTGAAACGTCGAGCCATTTCTATTAGTAATTCATCTCCAGCGGCATGACCTGCGGTATCATTTATTATTTTGAACTGATCGAGATCAATATAGAGTAATGCTGCGCTATGCTTGCCACGCGATGCACTATTAACGGTTTGTTTTAGTTGCTGCTCAAACACGTAACGGTTTTTCAGACCAGTCAGGGAATCATGTTGAACCAGGTATTCCATTTGTCTTTTTGCCAGACGATCCCCGGTCACATCCCTGAAGACAAGGACAATACCCATTATGTTTTTATAACGATCGCGTATCGGGGCGGCTGAATCCTCAATGACATATTCATCGCCATTACGCGATATAAGAGCGGTATGATTAGCCAGACCAACAATACGACCTTCGGTTAGGCAATGTCTTACCGGGTGCAGTGCGGGTTGACGGGTAACTTCATTGATAATGTTGAATACGGTCTCAATCGTTTGACCTGCCGCTGTGTCATTTTTCCATCCGGTTAATTGTTCCGCAATGGGGTTGAGATATTCGACATTACCTTGGGCATCTGTGGTGATGACAGCATCGCCAATAGAATGTAAAGTTACTATGGCCTTTTCACGTTCCTGTTCAAGGATTTTTCGGTTTTGTTCCAGCTTGCGCAGGATATTTTTGTGACGATTAATCTCAGAAGTAAGATCAATAAACTGACGTGTGATGGAATAACCAATAATGCAACGCAACACCAACCATGCCTTTTCTTCCGGGCTGGCAGGTTTTAATAAAAACCCCTGGCACTGAATGTTTGATTGCTTTTCAGATGCGATATGTTTCCATTTCAGGGATATAGGGATGGGTGCCCGGCTGCGGCTACAGAGACGTATGCAGTCTTGCAGACCGGTTGCTGAGTTATTGAGAAGATCAATAAGGGGCCTATTCTTTAACTGCTCAGGTGAGGCCTCTATAAATCGAGAAGCTTTGCGATTGGCTGCCAGGATGGTCCCTGATATATCAAAAAGGATTAGTGCCTCGGGCAGTGTATCTGTGAGTTGTAGGAAGTCTTCTATATTCATTAAGCCGTGTTAGCCCTTGTAATACTCACGACCATCGGCCTCTTCTGCAGCATTGCTGTCCTCTTTATAAATAGTTACTCTGCATTCAGGTGCACCCTGGGAAATGGTGGCATTCAGGCATACCTTGGCATAGCCCAGATTTTCTGCGGTAATGGTGCCGAAGACATTAGAAGTCATCATACACAGAGATGGGCGGCCTAGTATTTTTTCACCAAAGGGACAACGATGATTGCCTAAAACAATTTTCTCTTCATCTTCTTTAATCAGGTAAAACTCACCCTCAATACGACTCTTCAGGTCAATGAGTATCGCTGCAATCTGATCAGGGGGAAGTAATTCTGTATCAAGTGCCTTGCGATATTCTGTATTTATCCAGTCACCAATACGTTGCCCAACAATACTAATGAAGCCAGAGGCCTCATCAAGACCAATCACTTCTTCCAGGGTTCCTGAAAGTTCACGTAATAGATTGCGAAGAAAGAGATCGCGTTCAATGGGGAGGGTAAGTTCTGCTGTTTTCTGCTGTTTGTTCATGGTCTGACGAGTTGTTGCATGGCATGGATATCAGTATGACACATATGTTTTAGCATCAAGCCTATACCATGAATACCATTATGGACGACATGTGCGCGCACTCGATGGTGGCTCTCATTTTTACCTGGCATGGTAAAACTGACCTCAAGATCAGTATCTTTGGCGAAGCAGGATTGGTCAGGTTGAATCAGCATACCTTCCAGGCTAGCGTTAATTAGTCTGCCACGAACAGAATGGGTTTGTGTTGAATGAAGCGTGACATCCATCCCAACATTTTTACGTATACTCCAACGATGATCTCTGGACATTATTAACTCCGCCCCCCCATATTTGCCAGAATGAATGTTTTTAATCGTTCCATGATTGGTTTGTTTTTTTGTTCTTTTGAATATATAACGCATTGATGTTTAATGCAAACATCAATTATCCAGAATCATTTTGGTTGAGGGTAATATGCTTAGGGAATCTTTGCTTAAGACGTTCTGTATCTTATTGAATATAATTGTTTTTATTTCATTATGAGCAAAGCAAAAATTCCAGCAAGGCCTTTTGTGCATGGATGCGGTTTTCTGCCTCATCCCAGACCACGCTCTGTTGTCCATCAATGACGGATGCTGAGACCTCTTCACCTCGATGAGCTGGCAGGCAATGCATAAACAGGGCATTATCAGCAGCAACAGACATCAATTTGTCATTGACCATAAAATCAGCAAAGGCGCGTCCACGAATTTTTTGTTCTTCTTCCTGTCCCATACTCGCCCACACGTCAGTCACGACAAGGTCAGCACCTATCGTTGCCTCAAGGGGCGTGTTGGTAATGGATACCCGCTCACCTGCCGCCGCCACGATATTGTGATCCGGTTGATAGCCATCAGGGCAGGCAATATTTAGTTTAAAGTCAAACTGGCGGGCGGCATTAATATAGGAATGACACATATTGTTGCCGTCACCAATCCAACTTACTGTTCGACCCTGGATAGAACCTCGATGTTCAACATAGGTTTGCATATCGGCGAGGAGCTGGCAGGGGTGATATAGATCCGTCAGTGCATTGATGACCGGGACACTGGAGTATTCAGCAAAGCGTTCAATCTTGTCATGTTCAAAGGTTCGAATCATGATGATATCGCTTAACCGTGATAGCACCCTGGAACTGTCTTCAATGGGTTCACCACGACCGAGTTGGGTGTCCCTGGGTGACAGGAATATGGCATGACCACCGAGTTGAGTCATACCCGCCTCAAATGAGACCCGAGTGCGGGTCGATGATTTTTCAAAAATCATCGCCAGAGTTTTTCCGGCAAAAGGCGTGTGACTCTTTCCTTCTTTCAGCCAGGCCTTTAATTCAATGGCGCGTTGAATCAGTGCGTTTAGCTCGGTGCTGGATAGATCCAGTAATGTTAGAAAATGACGTGCGGACATAATGACTGTGAGACAACAATACTATTGTCTACGACTCCTCAAGAAAAGACCTTACCAGGTCATTTATGATGTTAATAATATCCTCTGCCTGCTCATCGTTCAGGATGAAGGGTGGCAGCAGTCGAATAACGTTTTCTGTGGTTACGTTGATTAATAGGCCTAGCTTCAGTGCATGAGAGACGAGTTCGGTGCAGGGCCGATCCAGTTCTATTGCCAGCATAAGCCCTTGTCCACGTATCGATATTACGGCATCCATGGTGCCGATTTTTTGTTGCAGACCCTGTAATAATATGTCGTTCAATTGGCTGATGCGTGGTAACAGTTTATCCTGTTCAATGGTGTTAATAACAGCAAGAGCAGTATTGCAGACCAGGGGATTGCCACCAAAGGTCGAACCATGATGTCCTGGTTGAAACAGGTCAGCAGCCGGGCCGCTGGCAAGACAGGCGCCAATAGGTACGCCGTTACCCAGACCTTTTGCCAGAGTGACAACATCGGGTAACAGATCCTGTTGTTGGAAGGCAAACCAGTTGCCGGTTCTACCCATGCCGGTCTGTACTTCATCCAGCATGAATAACCAGTTATTCTGCTTGCATAACTGACCTATCTCCGTGAGATAATCGGCATCAGGAATTTGTATGCCGCCTTCGCCCTGTATCGGCTCCACCAGGATGGCACTAATATCATTGTGTTCTTCGGCAACGGTTTTTATTGCCTCCAGGTCATTATAAGGCACCCGTATAAAGCCTTGTACCAGTGGTTCAAACCCAGCTTGCACCTTTCTGTTGCCGGTGGCGGTTAATGTCGCCATGGTGCGGCCATGAAAACTGCCTTCGGTGACAATGATTCTTGGTTCTGAGATGTCCTTTTGATGACCGTGCAGACGCGCCAGTTTGATCGCAGCCTCATTGGCCTCGGCTCCGGAGTTACAGAAAAATGTGCGCGACATGCCTGATATGAGAGCCAGTTTCTCAGCAAGTTGTTGTTGTTTATTGATGTTATATATATTGGAGGTGTGGATAAGCTGACCTGCCTGTTCACAGATAGCTTGAGTGATGGCTGGATGAGCGTGACCCAGACCTGTTACCCCGATGCCACAGAGGGCATCCAGATAGCGTTCACCGGATTGATCCCAGAGCCATGCCCCTTCACCTCGTGCAAAAGATATATCTAGAGGCCGGTAATTGGACATTAAAAAATTATCCATAACGTGTCTTATTTTCTTTAAATTACTGCTAAAAACAAAAAGCAGCCCTGAAGAGAGCCGCTCACAAGGAGGAAATATAACATTAAATGATGAAAAAGTACAAATCCAGGTATTTTTTGTCTGTGTTATAATTTCGCATCATTATGCATTATATCATCCCTGAATCCGAGTCCAGACAGGCACGTTTGCCGCATGAGCTTTTCCTGATTAATCTTGTAACCAATCATATCCTGTTATTTGTCGGACTATTGGGTATGTTCAAGGGCTATCCGCTGTTGGCGCTGGTCACTCCGGCGATCTCTTTTCTGGTATTAGGTTATCTTTTGTTTCGGGCAAAAAAAGAAAGGCAGAATCCATCCTGGTTTGTTATGTGTCATTGGCAATTATGTGCCCGGCGTAGTCGTTTTTTTGTGGGCATGATACTGGCTGTATTACTGGTAGTGATATTGTTAGTTTTATCGGCGGGTGGTGATATAGCCTTGTTGCGGCCGGGACATTATGCCATTGGCGGTATTGCTTTTTTGCCTGGAATGTTTTCGATTCTAGTGCTGATTGTGATGGAGTCTGATGGTATGCATCAGGCTAAAACGGGACGATTACCCGTTAGCTTGCTGGCGATTTATCCCGAACCGAAATCAATAAAAAAACAGGAGTCATTTTAAATGAATCAACGCTGGATTCTTCCTGGTGTCATTTTGGGTTCTTTGCTGATTCTAGTGTTGGCATTATCAATGCCGAGGCGAGAACATAATGTTCGGGAAAATCTGCCATGGCAGATAGAACTTACCAGCAATGGTTTGACCCGGGTCTTTGGTCTGGTTATTGGCGAGTCCAGTTTACGGCAGTTTGAAAATCAATTTAAGGAGCCTGCCGCGATCACCATGTTTGTTACCGAGACGGGTGATAGGGTCGTCGAGGCCTATTTTGATAGGGTTTTGTTATCGGAAATCAGGGCTAAAGTGATTGTCGTTATTGATGTTAATAATGCTGAACTGGATGCGATCTATGCGCGCGGGGAACGTATCGCAAAAGGAGAGGGTGGGGAGCGAAAGGTTACGCTGAGCAGTGCTGATATTGAATGGATTTATCGTCAACCTGTTGCCTCAGTGACCTACCTCCCAGGTGCTGGTCTGAATGCTGATTTATTGCTACAACGTTTTGGTGAACCCGCAAGCCGGGTAGTTGAGGAAAAGGCGCAGGCAACGCACTGGCTCTATCCTAAGAAGGGGCTGGATATTCTGTTATCGGACAATGGTAAAGTGGTACTGCAGTACCTCCCACCCAAGGATTTTGCACGGGTTAGTGAACCATTAAAGTAGTGGGCTGCAAGGGGACAGACTTCAAGTCTGTCCCCGTTACCCTCTAGTCATGATCATCGGCGTCGGGCCAGGAGCGAGTTTCTTTTTTATTGTTGAGTGGCTGTGGGTCATCATCGTCCATCAGAATACGATGACCATCGCCTTCCAGATCATCGTATTGCCCGCGTTTTACCGACCAGATCAGAAGTCCGACTAAAATCAGCCCGATCAGGATCATGACGGGGATTAATGTATAAATGACATCCATTTTTATTTGACCTTTTTAAATACAGTGCGAATCCTGGCGGCATTGGCAATCACCAGTAGTGAGCTAATGGGCATACTGATGGCTGCGATCAGGGGTGTGATGAACCCTGCCATCGCCAAGGGAACCATAATAATATTATAGATGATGGATATGCCAATGTTTTGATGGATGGTTTTTATGGTGCGACGTGATAGTCTTGCGGCGAGGTGTATCTTTTCAAGTTCATCATTGATAAGTACAATATCGGCATTTTCTATGGATACATCCGTCCCCGAACCAATGGCGATTCCGACATCAGCCTGCATCAATGCGGGGGCATCATTAATGCCATCACCAACCATTGCTACACTGCCATCCTGTTGCTGCAAGGTTTGTATGATCCGGTACTTGTCTTCGGGTAAAACCTCGGCAATAACGGTTATATTCCCTATTTCGCTGGCGATTGCCTCGGCAACCCTTTGTTTGTCACCCGTTAACATAGTGGTTTTAATGTTGGCTTGATGGAGCGAAGCAATCAGGGCGGGGGCATCCTCTCTTAATTGATCGGCAATACCTAACACGGCTATGTGTTGTTTATTAATGGCGATATGTACCGGTGATATGGCATTGCCTTCCCATTTTTCAGCATGGGCTAAAAGCTCATTATCAAGGCTGACCCCTTGTCGTTGTAGCCACAGGCTATGACCGATAGAGACCACGATGGAACCGGGGGCTGCATTGGGGACTGACCTTAGGTCTGTCCCCATCCCCAATTCAGAGTAAAGCTGTGCTTGTATCCCTGAACCGGGTGTATTAGTGATATCGTCGACCTTGATATTAAGGTACGGGATACCTTCATCATTAGCAGCGGCTACAATCGCTTTGGCTATGGGATGTTCAGAGTGACGTTCAACAGCTGCGATTTGACTTAATAGTCGTCGACGATCATGGTTTTTCACCAGTTGTATTTTAGTGACTTTCATTCGGCCTTGCGTCAGAGTGCCTGTCTTGTCAAAGACAAAATGCTGGATATTGGACAGGGTTTCAAGTACGGCACCGGTCTTGATGAGGATGCCATGTTGTGCACCTTGACCGGAGGCAACGGCAATGGACATTGGTGTCGCCAGACCAAAGGCGCAGGGGCAGGTGATAATTAATACGGCAGTAGCCGTCATTAACGCCTGTTCCATGCCCTGTGAGAACCAGAAGGTAAAGCTCAGGGCAGCAAGGCTCAAGGTGATAGCAACAAACCAGGGGACGATACGATCAGCCATGCACTGTATCGGTGCCTTAGATGCCTGTGCCTCTTCCACCAGATGTATGATGCGTCCCAGTGCCGTGTTTTTCAGAGTGGCAGTGACTTGTATAAACAGGGGGTTGTGTATATTGACAGTGCCGGCAGATACTGTGTCACCTTGTATACGGGTAACCGGATTGGATTCTCCATTTAACATTGACTCATCAATACGACTGCTTCCTTTGATAATAATGCCATCCGCCGGGATCTTGTAACCGGGCTTAACTAAGATAGTATCCTCAATTTCAAGTCGTCTGACAGGGATGATGTGTTCTTCATTGTTTTCAATGCGAGTGGCTATGCGAGGTTGCAGATCCATTAGGCGTTGAGTGGCAGAGACCGCCTGTCGTTTTGAGATGGCTTCCAGATAACGCCCGATCAGAATCACAAAGATAAAATTGACTACGGTGTCAAAATAGACATCGCCCTGGATTGATCCTGAAAAGGTGATATAGCTGGAATAAGCCCAGGTTGTTGTTGCACCAATCGCAATGGGCAGATCCATCGTCAGGTGGAGTTGTTGCAGACCACGCCAGGCGGCCTTTAAAAAGGGCCAGCCGGAATAGAGCAGGGTGGGTGTGGCCAAGCTAAAACCTATCCAGTGAAACATCTCACGGAATTCTCCTCGATCAGCTCCGGAATAGAGTGCAATAGATATCCACAGCAGATTCATCATGGTGAATCCAGCGAATGCCATGCGAAATAATAAGCTGCGATTTTGTTTTTTTATGGCGTGATCGGCGATCTCGGGATCAAAGGGGATGGCACTATAACCAATTTCTCCCAGCTGTTGTATTACACTGGAAAGCTGAATGCTCTGGTTATCCCACTCAAGGTGTAGCCTTTTCCCCGAGAGATTAACTGCTGCCCTGATGATTCCGGGTGTGGATTGCAGGCTACGTTCTATCAACCATACACAGGCAGCACAGTGTATCCCTTCAACCAGTAAATGAATGGAACGGATGTCACCCTGATCCTGATCGGAATGATGATAGGCGTATTCCTCTTGCACCTCATCCAGGTCAAAGACTTCGAGATCCTGTGGCAGGTTGGGTGGAGGCGCTAATAATAGCCCATCCGGGGTGCGTTGATAAAACCCTTGCAATCCTGCTGCATAGATGGTCTCACAGACCGATTGGCATCCAATACAACAGAATGCACGACGATGATTATCAATGTCTGCGTGGATGGATGATTCAGCCGGGACGGGAAGCCCGCAATGATAGCAAGGCTGGTTGGACATGGCGCTAACCGGTTACATGGATGCGATGTTGTATATCCAGACTATCTTCGTTTGCACGTACCGTTGCCTTGATATCCCACACTCCTTTAAGCGGGAATTTTACTGTGACAACAAAACGTCCGCTACTGATATTTATCATCTCGTGGCTAAAGTCTGCTTGTGCATCAGAGGGACGATAAGCGGATAAAACAACATTATGTGCATCTAGTGGGTGACCTTCTTTATCCAGAATATTCACATGGATAGTGGTGGCACGATCCATGATGAGTTGTGCAGGATATTTAATATCAATATCCCATGCCAGACGTTTTTTATTGGCCATGCGGGTACGTATGGTCTTTTCGTAATCTTGACCTTTTTCGTAATAGTCTTTTTCAACCAGCCCTGGGTTGGTCATAAAAGCGGTAATAATAAAAGCGGCGTTAACGATAAGTACCAGTAATAAAATACCCAGCCAGCCAATGACCCAGGGATTGCGCAAGGCCTGTTTGCTGGATTGTGAGAAAAAAGGTTCTGAATTAGACATAATAATACCTTACTGGCTATGGGCTAAAGAACATGCTGTCATAGCTTGCGCTATGTTCTTTGTTGTCACGGTCTGTAACCACGATGTTGACCGTTTGACGATGCTTTATCAAATTATTTTTAGCGACCTTGATAAAGAGGGTATGACTGGTTAATCTCCCCGGTTTGGCTGAGAATATCTTTTCATTGCCGTGAATTTTCATACCATCGATACCACTTGCCTGCACCTCAATATACATTCTTTTTTCAGTTTTGTTGAGGATTTTCAATTCATATCTGTTTTGTATCTCACCACTACTCAGGGTGACGAATAGGGGTTGTCTCTCGTGAATAACCCGTAATTCCAGTGAGCCCAGGTGCGTTAGTCCATAGATTATACCCGCCAGAGCGATTGACATAATCAGGGCATAAATGATGGGGCGTGGACGTTTGTATAGTGGCCTCAACTCCTGTCCTTCCAGCTCATCCAGTGACATGTAACGAATGAGTCCGCGGGGTTTATCTATTTTGTCCATAACCAGATTACAGGCATCAATGCATAGGCCGCAGGTGATACAACCTTCTTGTTGTCCATCACGAATATCAATCCCTGTTGGACAAACGGCGAGACATTGATTGCAACTGACACAATCGCCCTGGTCATTATTTGAAGAACCTTTTTTAAGATGTCCCCTGGGTTCGCCTCGATGGAAATCGTAGGTGGGAAGAATGGTGCTGGTATCCAGCATAACACCCTGAATTCGTGCATAGGGACATAACCATAGGCAGACCTGCTCACGCATAAATCCAGCAAACAGATAGGTGAAAATAGCAAAGGTGGCAACTGCCGTCCACGCAATCGGTGTCGCCTTGAGGGTTAGAAATTGAATCCAGATATCAAAGGCATCTCCAAACCATAATGTGAAAGTAATACCATTGAGCATTCCCATCAGGATCCAGATACTATGTTTCAGTGCCTTGATGTGTAGCTTGCGTTGTAGAAAAGGTTTCTTCTCCAGTTTACGGCGTTGCCCCGGATTACCTTCCAATTTCTCTTCAATCCAGGTGAACATGTCGGTCCAGACGGTTTGGAAACAGAAATAGCCGCAGAATACACGTCCTGCTACTGAGGTGACGACGGCGAGTAAGATCGCAAGGAATAATAAAACCAGAGATAACATCCATACATCCTGGGGCAGAATGGTGATGTCAAAGAAATGAAATTGGCGATTAGGAATATCAAAGGTGATAGCCTGCCGTCCATTCCAGCGCAGGTAAGGTCCAAAGAAGAAGATGACCCATGTCATAATGCCGACATGTTTCAGGTTGCGAAAGATTCCCGGGACGCGTTTGGCATGAATCGTCTCATCACCCGTATTGACATGCCAGTGGATAGATTCTTCGTATAGCTTATCAATGCTTTCTTGATCTTGCTGGTTTTTTTTGGCAGTTGCCATTAATATTCCTTGCCTCGACCAGAAGGCAATATTATATATTAGTAAGTGCTAATAGACAAGAATGGGGCCGAAGCCCCGATCTTGTTTTACGATGTTGATGAACAGCTACCGGGTTACGTTATGCTAACCCGGCTTACACCGAGTGCTTATTGACCACCACCGAGCTTGTGGACGTATACTGCTAGTTTCTTGATATCATTTTCGTCCAGCTTACTACCAAATACGGGCATCTCTGCATTACGTGTCTTGGGGTCGCTGGTATCGTTGATACCGTGTTTAATGGTGTATTTGATGCTGGCAAGCTGATCCTTTGCTGCAAAACGCCAGATACCATCGGTCAGATTAGCAGAACCCATGGCGTGCATACCCTTGGCATCCATTCCATGACAGGCGAAACAGGCCTTTTCTGTAAACAGGGATGTTGATGTTGGGTTACCACTGTAAATGGCAGTGGCCAGCTCATCAATTTCTGTTTCAGACAAGGTGCTAGCCTGTGCGGTCATGAAGCCCTTACGACCATAGCTGATGGTTTGTACTATATTTTCGATGGTGCCACCGTATAGCCAGTCATCATCGGCCAGTATTGGATAGTCGATGTTACCTGAACCACCGGCACCATGACAGGCAGAGCAATTATCGCCGAATAGTACCTTGGCAGCAGAAACTGAGTAGTTGGATAGTTCCTCATCGGCAAGAATGGCAGCCGCTGACATATTGGGTAGCTTATCCTCATATTTGGCGCGTATTTTTTTAAGATCCTTCATGTCTTCTCGATATTCACCGATGGATGTCCAGCCGGTCATACCCTTGTAATGAGTCGTCAGCATCGGCCAGGAAGGGTATACCAAGGTGTAGACAATCACCAGGATCCAGCTCAGATGGAAGCCGATGCGCCACCAGGTAGGAGGCTCATTTAATAGTTCGCGTAAATTGTCATCCCAGACATGCCCGGAATTTTTCTCATTAGGGAACGGATTCTTTTCACTCATTTTTCTTCTCCATTACGGAAATCATCTTCTTCGAATGGTATGTAGCGTTGTGCTTCCAGTCTGTCACGGTTTTTGGGGTGGAAGGTATAAACGTATGCCCAAATCATCATGATGAAGACAACAACAGTCATCGTCACGCCAATCCAGTCATTGACTGTCATGGAGGCCCAGTCGGTGTGTAAGTAGTCTTTTAAATCAGTCACGATAGTTAATCTTCTCATCAAATTTAACCATAGTACCGAGTACTTGCAGGTAGGCGATTATCGCCTCCAGTTCTGTCTTGCCTCGGACCTCGGCAGCACCTGCCTTGATGTCGGCCTTGGTATAAGGGACACCCACGATGCGCATGCCTTTCATATTGGCTGTAGCACTGTCAGGATCAACCTTGTTCTTTGCCAACCAGGGATAGTTCGGCATCACAGACTCAGGCACCATTGAGCGAGGAGCGGTCATGTGCTGGCGATGCCATTCATCGGAATACTTGCCACCCACACGAGCCAGATCAGGCCCGGTACGCTTTGATCCCCACTGGAACGGGTGGTCATACATAGACTCTGATGCGAGTGAATAATGACCGTAACGTTCATTCTCATCACGGAATGGACGAATCATCTGGGAATGACAAAGGTAGCAACCCTCCCGGATATAGATCTCACGACCGGAGAGCTCCAGTGCCGTATAAGGTCTAACGCCGTCGCCTGCCTGCCAGTCGGACAGTGGTTGCCCCGCCTGTCTGTCCCACATGATCTCGGGATACTTGTTATGTTCCATCGTATCCTTTAGATAGAACAAAGGGACGATCTCAACCAGTCCACCGACTGAGAGCAAAACCGCCAGCATAATGAACATAATAAAGACATTACGTTCAATCTTGTCCTGAAATTTTGTTGAATGATATTTATCAGACATTGATTTAACTCCTCATTAAGCCTGGGCCGTTGCTGTTGCCGCGTTGATGCGTGGCTGAGCAGATGCCTGACGAATGGTCATAATGGTGTTGTATAACATGACCGCACCACCGAGCCAGTAAATAGCTCCACCTGCTGCACGCATGGCGTAGTAGGGATGCATCGCTGCTACCGATTCAGCAAAGGTATAGGTGAGCGTTCCAAACTCGGTGTAATCACGCCACATCAGACCCTGCATAATACCGGATACCCACATAGCTGTGATGTAGACAACGGTACCAATGGTCGCGAGCCAAAAGTGTAGATTAACCAGGCTCTTGCTATACATCTCGGTATCCCATAGCTTCATTATCATGTGATATAAGGCACCGGCGGCAACCATAGCCACCCAACCGAGGGCACCAGAATGTACATGGCCAATGGTCCAGTCAGTGTAATGAGACAAGGCATTGACGGTCTTGGCAGCCATTACCGGTCCTTCAAAGGTGGACATGGCGTAGAAGGCCAGCGACATAATCAAAAAGCGTAATACATAGTCGGTACGTAGCTTGTCCCAGGCACCTGACAAGGTCATCATGCCGTTGATGGCGCCACCCCAGGATGGAATAATCATCGCCAGTGATACGGCCGCACCAATCGATCCCGTCCAGTCAGGCAATGCGGTATATTGCAGGTGATGTGCACCCAGCCATACATAACCAAAAGACAGAGCCCAGAAATGGATGACGGACAGACGGTAAGAGAAAATTGGACGGTTGGCCTGTTTGGGCACGAAGTAATACATAATACCCAGGAAACCAGCCGTCAGGTAGAAACCTACCGCATTATGTCCCCACCACCACTGTATCATGGCATCCTGCACACCAGAAAAGATGGAATAGGACTTGAACATAGAGACCGGGATGGCGAGACTGTTGATGACATGCAGATAGGTAATCATCACCATCATACTGAGGAAAAACCAGTTGGAAACGTAGATGTGAGAGGTTGTCCTTTTAGCAATGGTCATTGCAAAGTTGAGCGAGAATGTTAGCCAGACAACAGCGATCAGAATATCAATTGGCCATTCCAGCTCGGCATATTCCTTGCCTGAAGTTAGACCCAGTGGCAGGGTTATAACCGCAGAGACAATAACCAGATTCCAGCCCCAGAAGGTGAACCAGGCCATCTTGTTACTCCAAAGATTGGTACCGCAGGTACGTTGTACGGTATAGAAGGCGGTTGCCATCAAGGTACAACCACCAAAGGCAAAGATGACGGCATTGGTATGCAGTGGACGCAGGCGACCAAAGCTTAACTCGGCAATATCAAAGTTGAGCACTGGCCAGGCGAGTTGGGAAGCAATTAGCAAGCCAATAAGGGTGCCAACCACGAGATATATGACTGCTGCTACGCTGAACCAGCGTACGACATCAAAATCATATCTAGTTTCTACCTGTGCTGTTGCCACTAGTAGTCTCCTTAAGTTTGTTGTGGGAATTGTCGACATCAATGTATGCAGAAATAGCGTACAATTTAGTCAAATATTCCTTTATAGTTACAAATAGTGAGCTTTGGTTATGGTGTGTCGGTCGATTTGAACGATGTCATCGACCCACAGAAGGATATATTCTATCAGAAATTATTGTTATAAAATGTCTTTTAATTAAAAAATTGACCTATGTCACTTTTGCCCGTCTACAGGTTCACTACTTGCCTGATGATGCGTGAATAAATGGATTTTACACAGGGAGTTTTCTGAACTTAAATGCTATGAATATTACCAATCAACTATCGATTAGAACTCGAACCTATCTATTGGCATCTTTGGGTGTTGTTGCCTCATTGATATTGTCTTTCGTATCCAATGATGGCTTGAATATGATTCGTGCTGAACTGGATAGCATGATGGTGGCGACCAAGATTGAACGTTATACCAATAAACTAATATTGGAAGAACAAAACTATCGATTGAATGCCAATGGCTCTATCTATGACCTTGAAGTGGCTAATCAGTCTTACGAAAAGGCCTTGCAGTATATTGATGATATCTACCAGACCCTGGATGAGGTGAATGAGGGCGGTCTTCCGCCGAGTCATATACAACAGACGCGTCAATCAACGAATCAATACAAGGCACTCTATTTACGTGCTGTTTCATTATTAACAAATTTGAATACGCAGGCAAATACACTGGCAGCCGAGGGTGAATATATTACCTGGCAAATTCAACAATACGTGGAATCTAAACGAGTTGAGATTAAAAAAGACCTAACCCAGAAAACCATTGAGAAGATTAATAATGGTTCCAATATCTGGCAGTATACTTATGTCACTCGATTACATGAAAAAAAATACCTGCTAAGTCCTGATGAGATTATTCTTGATGACTTTATAAGGGATTATGCCTTTATGATGAGCGAATGGCTTCGTCTCAAGAAGATGTCTGATCAGTCATTTGAGCTTGATAAACTGAATATGTTCTACGTGTCTGCTGGTAAATATGAACAGGCTATGTTGTCATGGGTTGATATCAATCAGCAGTTGGTTGTCGAAGTCTTACCGCGGATGGAACGCCTGGGGAATGATGTGGTTGTTAGTGCGATTTATGCCGCTAGAACATCACTTGAGCACATGGCGAATAAACGTAACAGTATTGCGTTGATTGTGTCTTTAGTGAGCGTGGTGGCGATTTTGTTGGGTTTGTTCTTTGGTATCGGGATTGCCCGCTCAATATCCTCAGTGATTACCTCGTTTCAGGAAGGCTTGCTGGATTTCTTTCGTTATCTTAATCAGGAAAAAAAGATGGCGCGCCCCATTGTTGTGGAAGGGCGTGATGAAATAGCGGTTATGGCCAAGGTGGTTAATGAGAATATCCTCAATGTGCAACATGTATTAAATAGAAAAATTGATTATCAGCAGGCCTTGCTGGAATGGTCCAGGGTCAATTATCAGGATGATAGTCTGACCATTAAGAAGGCAACCGAGTTGTCAGCCAGGGCCTTGCATGTGGAGCGGGTCAGTGTCTGGTTGTTTAATGATGATCAAACAAAACTTTCTTGTGTGAACCTCTATTTAAGCCAGTTGCGTAAGCACGAGAGTGGTTTGGTCCTGAATAGAGATGATTGCCCGAAATATTTTCAGGCGATTCAGGATCGGGATATTCTGGTTATTGATAATGCCCGGGATGATGTGCGTAGTTGTGAGTTGAATGAAGGTCATTTTAAACCCTTTGATATCTATTCAATATTAACCTTGCCTATTGTTCATGATGGCCAGCCTTTGGGTATTATCTGTTATGAAAAAACCGGGGAGGTTAGACATTGGGAGTCTGATGAACAGGAGTTTGCTCGCTCCGTTGTTAATGCGATTTCACTCTCACTGGAGATTAAGAAACGACGTCTGGTACAGGAAGAATTAAGTGCGCAGAAGGATAAACTTCATTATTATGCACACTATGATGCGCTGACTCGCTTACCCAATCGGGTCTTATTTGATGATCGTCTTAATCAGGCGATTAAACAGGCGCAACGTCACAAGACTAAAGTGGCTGTTTTGTTTATTGATCTGGATCATTTCAAAGGGGTTAATGATTCAATGGGGCATAAGGCGGGGGATCAATTACTGGTAGAGGTCGCGCGGCGTTTACAAGGGAAGATTCGTCAAACGGATTCGATTGCTCGTCTTGGTGGTGATGAATTTACTATTATTCTGGATCAGATTTCTGATAATGATGTGGTGGTAGAAATTACGCAGACTTTATTGAAGGCGATGGAAGAGCCTATTGAACTATTTCATCAACCTTTTTATATTACTTTGAGTGTTGGTGTTGCGATTTACCCGGATGATGGTTACTCATCAGAGGTATTACTGAAGAATGCTGATGCGGCAATGTATCAAGCCAAGGATGATGGTCGAAATACCTACCAGTTTTATACCCGCTTGATGACCGAGAAAGCCTTTGAACGCATCGTGATGAATGCCAGTTTCCGTAATGCCTTGGAGAAAAAAGAATTTATTGTGCATTATCAACCGCAGGTGGATGTTCGAACAGGACACTTTATTGGTATGGAGGCGCTGGTTCGATGGATTCACCCGGATATGGGGCTGCTTTCACCTTCCAAATTTTTATCTTTTGCAGAAGATACGGGCCTGATCATTCCAATGGACCATTGGGTAATGACGACAGCAATGACGCAGTTCAGAATCTGGTATGAAGAGGGTTTGAACCCAGGGGTATTGGCACTTAATGTCTCGATGAAACAGCTACAGAAGGAATTTTTTGTTGAAGGTATACAGCAGTTATTAAATGATACGGGGTGTCAGCCACAATGGATTGAGTTGGAGGTTACCGAAGGTCAGGTGATGGAAAACTCTGATACGCTGATACAGCGGCTGGGAGAAATAAAGGAATTAGGTGTGGGTCTGGCGATTGATGATTTTGGTACCGGCTATTCATCCTTGTCCCAGCTCAAGCGTTTACCGATTGATAAGTTAAAGATTGATCAGCTGTTTATTCATGGTTTGCCCGATGATGATGACGATGTGGTGATCGTAAAAACAGTAATTTCCCTGGCACAGAATATGGGGTTGGCGGTTATTGCAGAGGGTGTGGAAACAGAGCAACAAAAAGAATTTTTATTGCAGCATGATTGCTATTGCATGCAGGGATATTTATATAGCTTGCCAGTACCGGCTGCTGATCTTGAAGCATTGTTAAGGGATCGTAGATAATAAAAAATAAAAAAAGGGGGCAGACCTTAGGTCTGCCCCCTTTTTTTGTCCCCGGTTAATCTAGAAAGGTAAACCGTGGGCAAAACCTGTCATGCACATTAACATAGGGATGGACAACAGGGTGTTGGTACGCGATGCGGCAAAGGCAACGGCCTTAGCCCGAGCCTTTTCTTCATCGCTTGCTGCAACCATGCCCAGTATCTTCTTCTGGTTAGGCCAGATCAGAACCCATACATTGAATAGCATGATGGTACCCAGCCATGCGCCGATTCCGATAACAATGGTACTAACATCGCCATTGAAGGTGAACGCATTCATAAAGCCTACGCCAACACCTTCCAGTGCAGCTGCGCCTGTGAGCCAGGTAACCAGTGCTGACCAACGGAACCACAGCAAGGCACGCGGGGCAATATATTTGGCAATGGCAGCGGGTCCGGGGCCATCTTTGTCAGCCAGGGCTGCTGCCATGGCAGGCACCTGAATGAAATTAAAGTAGTAAAGTAGACCAATCCAGGTGATGCCGGCCATTACATGTAGCCAGACTTCGATTTCCAAAAGATTCATATTTTCTCCTGATATTAATATAATAAGTTGATTTTTAAGGTTTAAATGATGTGTTTAAAGTACCAGTGCGATAATTACGGCAACAATCAGTCCTGCGATAATGGTTCCTGATATGGATGCTAATGGGTTCACGTGTTCTATCTCCGTTATGTTGGGGTCTATCGTAAAAATAAAGACCTAGTAATCTTGTAAGGTAATATTCTAACGTAATCAGGCTGTAAACTCCAATAAAATTCTCATATTGATTTAAGAAACCTGCGATTACGAGTAAAATAATGCCATGACCTTAAACCCTGTTGCACTGAGTATATTCTCCAATCGTATTGCCGCTATCTGTGATGAGATGGGTGAGGTGCTGCGTCAAACATCTGTCTCACCGAATATTAAGGACAGGCTGGATTTCTCCACGGCAGTCTTTGATATGGAGGGTAGTCTGTGTGCCCAGGCGGCGCATATTCCGGTTCACCTGGGCAGTATGGCCTATGCTATGGTGGGGCTGGTGCGTGCTGTTGAATGGGCTGAGGGCGATATGTTGATTGTGAATGACCCCTTTCAGGGTGGGACGCATCTGCCCGATGTTACACTGGTTGCCCCAGTGTTTATTGATGGAATATGTCAGGGCTTTGTTGCTAATCGGGCGCATCACGCTGATATTGGTGCTAGCACACCCGGTTCGATGCCGATCTCTTGTTCATTGCATGAGGAGGGGATCGTTATTTCTCCTGCTTTGTTGTTGCATGCGGGGGTCTTGAATCAGCCCTTGTTTGATAAAATTACTTTAGCGACCAGTAACCCTGAACTGGCTGCGGCAGATTTTTCTGCCCAGATCAGTGCCAACCGTGCCGGTGTTAAACGTCTGTCCAGCTTGATTACAGGACTGGGCAATAAGCCATATCAGCAATCACTGGATGCCCTTAATGACTACGGGGAACGCCTTGCCTGTCATAGTCTATCGACCATCCCTGATGGTTGTTATGTCTTCAGTGATGTGATGGAAGATGATGGTATGGGCAATCAGGATCTGAGCATAGAGGTAACAATTAATATTAGTGATGGACGGATTGGTGTGGATTTTTCGGGGACCAGTCAGCAGGTAGCCGGTAATATTAATTGTCCACTGTCAGTGGCTGCCGCAGCGGTTTATTACGTCTTTCGTTGTTTGATGCCAGCCTATACCCCGGCCTGCGCGGGTAGCTTTCGTGCTATTGATATCAAGGCAACGGAAGGGAGTCTGGTTAATGCGCGTTATCCTGCTGCGGTGACGGCGGGTAATGTAGAAACGAGTAGTCGTATTGTTGATGTTGTATTGGGCGCGCTGGCGCAGGCAATCCCTGAACGTATCCCGGCGGCAAGTCAGGGTACGATGAATAACCTGGCGATGGGCATGCGTAGTGATAATGTTAATTGGGACTATTATGAGACTCTGGGTGGCGGCATGGGGGCAGGGCCGAATGCCAGTGGTCCGAGTGCGGTACAAACGCACATGACCAATACCCTGAATACCCCGATTGAGGTGCTGGAGATGAATTATCCTTTACGGGTATGGCGTTATCAGTTACGCCGGGGATCAGGTGGTGTGGGGCAACATCGGGGCGGCGATGGACTGGTGCGTGAGTATGAGTTTTTACAACCCGCACAGTTAACGCTGTTAACCGAACGTCGACGCTACTCGCCCTGGGGGTTACAGGGTGGTGAGGCAGGTCAGGTGGGTGTTAATTTGCTGGATGGTGTTGAGTTGCCTGCTAAGGTGAGTATTAAGGTTGATAAGGGTGCGCGTCTGTTGATTGAAACTCCGGGTGGCGGTGGCTGGGGGTAGGGTGCGTATTACGCACCAAAGGATGTTGGTGCGCAGTGCGCACCCTACCGGCCGTAAGAAAATGATGATGAGTGTAATTGGTAGGGTGCGTATTACGCACCAACACTAGGATAATTTATGTGTGGAATATGTGGTGAATTAAGACTGGATGGTACGACATCGGATCTGTCGATAGTTGCGCGGATGATGCCGTTGCTGGCAAGACGTGGGCCGGATCATGAGGGTGTGCATAGTGATGGACCGGTGGCGTTGGGGCATCGGCGTCTGGCCATTATCGATCTGTCTTCACATGCTAATCAACCGATGGTCGATAGTGGTCTGAATTTGACCTTGGTATTTAATGGTACTATCTATAACTACCCCGAGCTACGTGAAGAACTCCAGGGCCTGGGTTATCACTTTTTTTCACACGGGGATTCCGAGGTCATCATTAAGGCCTATGCTGCCTGGGGTGAGGACTGTGTTAAACGTCTGCACGGGATGTTTGCCTTTGCCCTCTGGGATGTTAAACGTCAGTGTCTGTTTATGGCGCGGGATCGTTTTGGCATCAAGCCCTTTTATTACAGTAAGAACGATCAATTTATACGTTTTGCCTCTAATACACAGGCATTGTTGGCAACGACCGGGATCGATACGGCGATTGATTCGATGGCATTGCACCATCATTTTTCCTTGCATGCCGTGGTGCCTGCACCACGCACCCTGATGCAAGGGATTCGTAAATTGGAACCGGGTCATAGCATGACTGTGTTTGTCGATGGTCGAGAAGATAAACGATGTTACTGGCGACTCAAGGCGCAGCGTCCACAGCAGTCAATGAGTGAAGGGGAATGGATTGAGGCAATCAGGGAATCGCTGTTGTCGGCTGTGAAACGTCGTCGGGCGATTGCCGATGTGCCGGTAGGCGTGTTGTTGTCGGGGGGGTTGGATTCCAGTCTACTGGTGGCACTACTGGCTGAGGCGGGTGTATCGGATTTGCGTACCTTCTCGGTGGGTTTTGAAGATATGCCGGAGGAGGCGGGTAGTGAATTCGAGTTTTCGGATCAGGTAGTCGACTATTATGGTACTCGCCATTGTAAATATCGTATTCCGAATAATGAGGTGCTGCGGCGTTTGCCTGAGGCCGTTACCCAGATGGCTGAACCTATGGTGGGTCAGGATGCGGTGGCTTTTTATCTGTTGGCTGAACAGGTCTCCAGTGAGGTCAAGGTGGTGCAGAGTGGGCAGGGAGCCGATGAGGTGTTTGGCGGTTATTTCTGGTATCAAAGGATGAATGAGAGCAATGGTTCACCGTTGGAACGCTTTCGTCAGCACTATTTTGATCGTGACCATGATGAATATTTGTCAATGATTCATCCTGATCTGCAAGGTGAGGATTATACCGCTCAATTAGTTGCAGAACGTTTGGGGTTGCCCGATGCCGATGAATTTATTGATCAGGTGTTGCGTTTTGATGTGACCACCCTGATTGTCGATGATCCGGTTAAGCGCGTGGATAATATGACGATGGCCTGGGGGTTAGAGGCACGGGTACCTTTTCTGGATCAGAATTTGGTGGAGCTGGTGGCGAGTATGCCGCCACAGTACAAGTTTAAGTCAGGCGGCAAACATATCCTTAAATCTATCGCTCGTGGCATTTTGCCGGATGCGGTGATTGATCGACCTAAGGGTTATTTCCCGGTGCCGGCATTAAAGTATGTGCGTGGGGAATTCTATGATTTTATGCAGGACATATTGAACTCCAGTGCCTGTCGGGAACGCGGGATCTATCAACGGCCTTATGTGGACAAGATGCTGGCTGACCCTGAGCGATATATGACACGTATTCAGGGCAGTAAGTTGTGGCATCTGGCTTTGTTGGAGTATTGGCTACAACAAAATGTGGATGGGTGCAGGTAGGGTGCGTACCACGCACCATTAATCCATCAATGGATACCATACCTCTCTTGTGGGGTATTGCTGTATGGTATTGAAATCAGTTATCCTACGCGCAGATTATTTTTTGAACCAAGTAAGGTTGAGTTGTTATGGATGTATTAGAACGTATTAAAGAGGCCGTTGAAGGCACCCCGATTATTGTCTTTATGAAGGGAACCCCTCAAATGCCACAATGTGGTTATTCCAGTCGTACCTCACAGGCAATGCAGGCCTGTGGTGTGCCATTTGCCTATGTCAATATACTGGCTGATCCTGAAGTATTTCAGAATCTGCCACGTTATGCTGATTGGCCCACCTTTCCCCAGGTCTATATTGATGGTGAGTTGATTGGCGGCTGTGATATTACCCTTGAATTGCATGAGAGTGGTGAACTGAAGAAGATGATGGAAGCCGCTACTGCTAAGGCCGATGCCGCCAAGGCTGATGCCTAGTGGTGCTCTTAATTCTTTAGGATTTTTTCCAACTGTTTGCAATAAATCTTGAGTGCCTTGATGCGGGCAAAGCGTTTGTCATTGCCCGCAATAAGGTGCCAGGGGGCATATTCGGTACTGGTGCGCTCGACCATATCGTTAACGGCATGTTCGTAGGCATCCCATTGTTCTCTGTTGCGATAATCCTCTTCTGTGATCTTGTATTTTTTAAACGGGATTTTCTCTCTCGCCTTAAAACGTATTAGTTGTTCTTCCTTGCTGATATGAACCCAGAATTTAAGTAATAGAATACCTCTTTCAGTGAGTTGTTCCTCAAAATCATTAATCTCGGAATAGCCTCGCATCCACACTTTCTGTGAACTAAAGCCCTCAACACGCTCTACCAGTACACGACCATACCAGCTACGATCATAGAAGGTGATGTCCCCTGCACGCGGGATGTGCCGCCAGAAACGCCATAGATAATGGTGAGCCGCTTCTTCATCGGTGGGAGCAGCGATGGGAATGACCTGATAGTGGCGTGCATCCATGGGTTGAATAAAACGCCTGATCAGTCCACCTTTACCAGCAGCATCCCAGCCCTCAAATAGCATGATGGTGGAAACCTTCTGTTCAATAGCTTTGCGGGTTAGTTTGCCTGCCTGTGCCTGGTAGCGAGCCAGAAGTTCACTGTATTCTTTCTTGGTATAGGTCTGATCAAGGTTCAATGCACCCAGTACGCTGATATTCTGATGATCGACAGGGGATGGTACAATGGGTCTCAGGTGAGGTTGAGCAGGGGCTTTTTCTTCTAATGTGTTATCAGTTAAATGTTGATTGATTCTTTCAAGCACGTGTTGACCAACCGTCAGGCTACGGTAACGGGCATCTCTGCCATCAAGAATTACCCAGGGTGCTGCACCTGTGCTGGTCTCTCGCAGAGAACGTTCAGCGATAGTGGCAAATTTTTTATAGGTCTTTAGATGGTGTAGATCCTGTTGGGTTACACGCCAACTTGTCTCAGGATTTTTTTTCAGTTTATCCAGGCGCTTTTTTTGCGCCTCTTCACTAAGATGAAGCCAGAACTTGATGATCAACGCACCATCTTCTACCAACATGCTTTCAAAGGCACGAATGCGTTTGAGGTTGGCATCAAAGTCGGCTAGGGACAATTCCTTGCGGGCACATTCGGCGATGGGCTTGCTATACCATGAACCGACATAGAGACCGATATGTCCCTTCGGTGGTAAGGAACGCCAGTAACGCCAGAACTCGGGTCGTTCACGTTCTTCATCGCTCTCCGGGCCGAAGGAGAAGGCACGGATATAACGTGGATCCATCCACTCATTGAGGATATTGACGGTCTCTCCCTTACCCGCGCCATCAACGCCTGAGATGAGAATGATAACGGGAAAGTCGACATCCTTCAGGGCTGCTTGTGCCTCGAGTAATGCTGTTCGAAGTGCGGGTAGTTGTGCTTGATAATCCGCCTTGTTTACCTTGTGAGTTAACTCCGCTACTTCAAACATAATGTATCCTTAGCTTTGTCTGTGTTCAGGTATATACTATACACATTTATCAGGATAGTAAGTAATAGCAGGATTAATAGTAATGACTTTGAAGAACCCGGATCTTTATATCAATCGTGAACTCAGTGTGCTGCAATTCCAGAAACGGGTGTTGCAGCAGGCAAGAGATGAGTCAGTGCCATTGCTGGAACGTCTGCGGTTTTTATGTATTCTGAGCAGCAATCTGGATGAGTTTTTTCAGATTCGGGTCGCTGGTTTAAAACATCGCGCCATGCTTGAGTCCGGGAGTGGTGATGCCGATGAATTAACACCGGAGCAATCACTGCAACAAATCAGTAAAGAAGCGCATGCCTTGATGGATGAGCAATATCGGGTGTGGAATGAGGAGTTGATCCCGGCGCTGGCAAAACAGGATATTCATTTTCTGCGTCGTTCACAATGGGACGAAAAACAGACGGCATGGATCAAACGTTACTTTAATAATGAATTGTTGCCGGTGTTGAGTCCTCTTGGGCTGGATCCAGCACACCCGTTTCCACGGGTGGTAAACAAGAGTCTCAACTTTATCATCTCACTGGAAGGCAAGGATGCCTTTGGGCGTGATTCGCGTATCGCTATCGTGCATGCGCCGCGTAGTTTGCCGCGTCTGATTCGTATACCAGGGGATATTGCAGAATCGGATAGCTATGTGTTTTTAAGCTCAATTATTCATGCCCATGCCAGTGAATTATTTCCGGGTATGAATGTCATTGGTTGTTATCAATTTCGGGTGACGCGTGATAGTGACCTGTTTGTGGAAGAATATGTTGATGATCTGATGATGGCGATCAAGGGTGAATTGACATCACGGCGCTTAACCGATGCCGTCCGGCTTGAGGTGGCGGATAATTGTGATGATGAGATGGCTCGCTTTCTGTTGAAGAAATTCAGGTTGGAGGAGGATGATCTTTATCAGGTCAATGGCCCGGTTAATCTGAGTCGATTGATGGAGATGCAAAGTCTGATTGAACGCCCCGATCTGCAATATGCACCATTCACACCAGGGTTTAATAAAAGGATTAAGGGGACTACGGATTTGTTTGCAGCCATTACAGAAGGTGACTTGTTATTGCATCATCCCTATGAGTCTTTCGCACCTGTGATCAGTCTGGTGCGACAGGCTGCCAATGACCCGAAGGTATTGGCGATCAAACAAACCTTGTATCGTGCGGGTAATGAATCATCACTGGTGGATGCCCTGGTGGAAGCCGCCAAGGCGGGTAAAGAGGTGACCGTTGTTGTTGAATTACGTGCGCGTTTTGATGAAGCGGCTAATATTGAATTGGCCACTCGTTTGCAGGATGCCGGGGCGCATGTAGTGTATGGAGTTGTCGGTTATAAAACTCATGCCAAGATGTTGCTGATTGTACGGCGCGAGAGCCGTAGTATCCGCCGCTATGTGCATCTGGGTACCGGAAACTATCATGCCGGTACTGCCAGGGTTTACACCGATTTTGGTTTGATGACCTGTGATAAGGCAATTGCTGAGGATGTGCATCGTTTATTTGTGCAGTTGACAGGTCTGGGCAAGGCGACCCGGTTGAAGAAGTTGTTACAATCACCCTTTACCTTGCACAAGGGTATTATCACTCTGATTGAAACTGAAACAGCGAATGCCAAAGCCGGTAAGCCCGCCCGTATTATTGCCAAGTTGAATGCCATCGTGGAAGGTAAAATTATTCGTGCTTTGTATGAGGCATCACAGGCAGGCGTGAAGATTGATCTGATTGTGCGAGGTATCTGTTGTTTACGTCCAGGGGTGCCGGGGGTTTCCGAGAATATCCAGGTGCGTTCGATTGTTGGACGTTTTCTTGAACATACGCGTATATTTTACTTTCAGAACGAGGATGACCCATTGGTGTTTTGCTCCAGTGCCGACTGGATGAATCGTAATCTGTATAGCCGTGTTGAGGCGTGTTTCCCGATTGAGGATCAAAAGCTTAAGGAACGTGTGATTAAGGAAGGATTGATGCCATTCCTGTCGGATAATATGCAGGCCTGGCAGTTGCAGGCAGATGGTGAGTACAAGCGGGTTGAACAGGGCAGTCAGAAGCCGCGTTCAGCACAGATGATTTTGTTAGATAAACTAGCTGCTGATTCAGGTATTGTCCCCGAGTAGGGTGCCATTTTTCGCCAATAATGGTGCGCAATGCACACCCTACCCAAACAATTTCACATTCGGTAGGGTGCGTACCACGCACCAAAAATCAGGCGTAAAAAAAGGGGCGGTGTATGATGTACCCGCCCCTTCTTATGTCAGCAACACCCGCTCTAAATGTTATTTCTTCCTGCGGGCAACACCTATCAAACCCAGCAGACCGGAACCGAATAGCCATACCGCAGCGGGTACCGGTACTGAAGATACTGCCTCCAGTGCATTGATGTTTTCAGTTACACTGTCGTATTCACATACAACACAATGTATTGTATCCCATACATGCCCCCCCTGATTCAGGAAGGCTGCTACAGCGGCACCACTACTCCATGTCCAGATCTCACCACCGTCAAATATTCCGGCGATAGGTGCAATACTGAATAGTATATCGAAACTATTGGTGCCGGTACTATTGAACATAAGGGCATCAAGATCGACCTGACCGTACATACTGGGTATTCCAATGGCCGTTGCAATATCAACAGTTGATATGATACCTATGCCCGCTGCGTCATAGACCGATTCGCCAAAAAGATCACCTGCAATCGAATAACGGTCACTGTCACCCGGCTGATCAGCACCCCAGACCTCCAGACCATCAACATCATAAGGGGCGTGGTTGGCATTAATTACAGGTGGAGTTGCCCATAGACCCGATGCGCCAGTGATGCCGTGAGAATAAATATTACCATCAGCCGCTGTTGAATAGAGCAATGCTGAGTTATTGCTAATAACCGAGTTAAATAGCAGATCACCAGCATTGGCGATGGCATCAACTTCGTATTCAGTGCCGAAATCAACACCATCTGTGACTCCGCCAAGACCATCCCAGTTAAGGACCTGCATGGGGTCGGGTACTCCGATAAAGTCTTCATCAGTATTGTTTGAGTATTCTTTACCGGTAACTTGCGTTGGATCAGGAATGCTTAAACCTGGCATTGGTATTGCGGAAGGTCTTGGTGTTACATAGGGTTGGGCGGCTACAGCGTAGGCAATAGATGACGTGGCCGACATCCCTGCTGCGATGATAAGACAAGATAGCGTCTTGCCCTTGGTACTTGTTAATTGAGATATCATAGAGAATCCCTCCTTAGCAGTAGGTTGTTATTAGTCCACCCTCTCTATGTCATGCGACAGTCCCTTACTGGTTTTATTAGCATTATTGATGCCACTTATTTTTTTATCTTTTATTTCAATGGGTTATTATTTTTTTATAATTTTATCAAATTAGGATTTTCAGTAAGTGTAATCTATATCGACATATCTTAATGATAAAAGACATTAAATTGTTATCATAATGCATTGTTTTATAATGAAATTATAGCTATTTATGGTTTTAGTGTTTTTTTTACACTTTATTGTGGTTTCAAACGTAGTTTGAAATCCAGCTTCTTCAGGTATTCCTTTTCATGCTCAAGATCAGTCATCGTCAATGGATGTTCCTCGATCCAGGCAGCAGGGATACCTAGAGTCAATTTTTTATCCTCTGTCTCGATGGTTAACTTGGGTAGCGGTTGATGTGATCGACTGCGCTGAAACTTAATGGCTAGTCGTAACAGGATGCACAAATAGATAATAGGATGATGACTTTTGTCCGCTAATGAGGCAAAGGCATCAGGGTTTATCTTACGACGATGATAACGAATTATGAGTGCCAGGATCTGTTGTTCCTTGAGTGTAAAGGCGGGCATGTTGGAGTGTTCAACCAGGTAGGCACTGTGCTTGTGATAGCTGGAGTGGGCAATGGTCAGACCCATCTCGTGTAGTTGGGCAGCCCACCCTAATAGATTACGGTGTTCTTCACCCTGCAAGTGCCATGATTTAGCTGTGCTATTAAGCAGTTGTAGTGCGGTTTGTTCAACTGAGTCGGCATGTTCAACATCAATATGATAGCGTTTACACAGATTGGTAATGGTTTGTTGATGTACATCTTCCTGGTTAATTCGTCCCAGAGCCTCGAAGATCAATCCCTCGCGTAAGGCACCATCAGAGACGATCATCTTCTTGAGGTGTAATGCCTCGAAGATGGCATGTAATACGATATAACCGCCGACAAAGACAGGTTGTCTATCCTCATCAAGACCATTCAGTTTCAGTTCATCAATATGTGTACAGGCAAGGATATGTTCCTTCATCTTGCTGAGTGATTTAGCGGTGATATGTTCTGTTGACCATTCCTCGGCACTGATGACCCCGGCAATAGCACGTGCACTGCCTGAGGCACCAATGGCAATATCCCAGCCAATATCACAGTACTGTTGCTGAATATCTTCCAGCTTGAGTAGTGCATGTATATGTGCTTTGTGCAGGCGTTTCTTGCTGATCTTGCCATCTTTGAAGAAACGTTTTGTCATACTGACGCAGCCCATAAACAGGCTTTCCATGGTGATGGGTCTGAAGCGTTCACCGATGATTAATTCTGTGCTGCCACCACCAATATCAATGACTAGATGGCGTTTTTCATCCTCCGGGAGATTATGTGAAACCCCGAGATAGATCAGTCGCGCCTCTTCAATGCCATTAATAATATCAATGGAGTGACCGAGGGTGGCCTCGGCACGGCTGAGGAATTGTTGAGCGTTGATCGCCTTGCGCAGGGTATTGGTGCCGACAATACGAATATTGGCTGGGGGGATGTCCGCCAGACGTTGAGCGAATCGTTGCAGACATTCGAGTGCGCGTACCTGTGTTGTTTCATTGAGTCGGTTGCGTTTGTCCAGGCCGGAACCCAGGCGAACCATCTCACGTAGTCGATCAATGACCTGTATATCCTGCCCGGTTACCCGGACGATAATCATGTGAAAACTATTGGAACCCAGATCAATCGCGGCCATGACCTGAGGTTGGGAGAGGCTATTTTTTCTGAAAAACATCGAACGTGGTTACTCGGTTACAGCCTCTTCAAGCTTTAGTAGCTCTTCGAGGATACGCTTAACCAGTTTGCTACCATCCTCATTGAGTCCTTTGCATAATACCGCCTCATCACGTTCACCCGTTACCAATGGGCGTACCAGTGCCGCAATACGCGCCATCTCACCACCTGCATGAGACATCTGTGTTGCCATTTGACCAATGAGTTGCAGAGCACCCTCATTACCTGTGCGTGCGGCATGGACGATAGAGGCAATTCCCGGTGCGGCCAGTTCAGGGCTGATGTTCTGATCCAGGTCGGGCAGTGTGGCGGGATCCTGTAGCCCACTGAGAATGGATTTGATAATGATATGATCTTCTTCATCCAGGTTTTGAAGCAGGGTCTCATTACGGTCACCACTAAGGATCTTACGAATTAGCATGACCAGTATTTTCCATTCATTGGCCTCAGCCTCTTTCAGGATGGATTCAAGGTCATTGACGGCACCGGGGTTGTTGCATTCGATAACAACGCGATGGATGAGACCGGCATGGGCCTGGCGAATCTGTTCGGCTTTTTCAGTGAAGAGGGACATATTATTATTTCCTGTCAATTAGGTTTTATTCAACTTGCTAGGCCTCGTTGGCAAATCGGGGGCCTTCATGGTGTACGCTGTCATTGGTTTTATCCCAACGGTTAACAATGGTACAAAATAGCTCGGCAGTCTGTTCTGCATCATAAACGGCAGAATGGGCGCGCTCACTATCCCATTCCATCCCCGCCGCCTTGGCAACCTTGGCCAGCACAGTTTGTCCATAAGCCAGACCACCGAGTGTTGCGGTATCAAAGCTACTAAACTGGTGGAAGGGACTGCGTTTGATCTGGTTGCGTTCTATGGCTGCGTTGAGGAAGGCAATATCGAATGCTGGATTATGCGCCACCATAATGGCGCGGGTGCAGCCCTGATCCTTGATGGATTTGCGGATGGGCTGGAATATTGCACGCAATGCATCGGCTTCGGGTTTTGCCATACGGAAGGGGTGAAAGGGGTCAATGCCCGTGAATTCCAGTGATTTTTGATCTAGATTAGCACCGGGAAAAGGCTCGATATGGGCAGAGTGGGTGGCACCCCGATAGAGCTTGCCATTTTCATCCATCTTGATAATAACCGCCGCAAATTCCAGCATAGCATCGGTTTTGGCATTAAAGCCAGCGGTCTCGATATCGACCACAATGGGTAGATAACTACGGAAACGGGTTGCCATACGTGGCTTGAGCTTGGTTTCATTCATAGTTATACAGGATACGGGGAGAGAGGGTTGAATACAAATTCATTTTAATTTTTATCTTGTTAATAACGATACTTAAAGGTGGATAGGAATGGAGGGTTTCTGAAGTGTATGCCGTGAATGAATTTCTATTTGTGGTATTAAACGATACGGTGCGGCTTGATCAAATTAATATAAGTGTTTACTAATCATAAGATTACTTTTGATTGAATATTGTTAACCCCCCGATTTTCCTTTATTCTCTCATCTGGTATTCAGGTGAAAGAAACGATGACAGACGAAATTTTGACCTTAAAAGAGGTCGCCAAATACTTAAAGCTAGCAGAGAAGACAGCTTATCGCCTTGCGGCGGAGGGTAAACTTCCCGGCTTCAAGGTGGGCGGTAGTTGGCGATTCCGAAAGGATGAAGTAGAGAAACTAACCAAGGGTGTAATGTCAGATATAAAGACATAAGTGAAACTATGGAAATAATTGACAATATAAATCATCTACTTGGCGATAATATAAAGCAGGAAATACAAAAAAGCTCAAAGCTGAAAATAGCAGCTTCATGCTTTTCTATATACGCGTTTGGAACCCCGTGCGCATCATTCAGCGTTTTGGTCGGATTGATCGTATCGGCTCTATCAATTCCACTATCCAGCTCATGAATTATTGGCCTGACATTTCACTTGATGAATATATCAACCTTAAAGAACGTGTAGAAAGCCGCATGGTTATTGCGGATATGTCAGCAACGGCAGATGACAACCCGCTCAATGCCCAATTAAACAATGACTCAAGTGATGTTTCTTACCGCAAAGACCAATTAAAACGCCTGCAAGAAGAGGTGATCGAAATGGAAGACCTCAAAACAGGGGTATCCATAACCGACCTTGGCTTGAATGATTTCCGTATGGATCTTTTAGGTTACATAAAAGACCACGGCGATATGTCTAACATCCCTAATGGTATGCACGCCGTTGTTCCCGCAACACCAGACAAGGGATTAAATCCCGGTGTTATCTTTACCCTTCGTAATCGTAATCAAAGCGTCAATATCAACCAGCATAACCGCCTACATCCGTACTATATGGTTTATATTGCCAATGATGGTGAAATTATTGCAAACCACAGTGAGATTAAAAAACTTCTGGATTTAGTAAGAAGCACCTGCAAAGGTCAAAGCAAACCACTGGATGATATTTGTCGGCTGTTTAATCAGGAAACAGATGATGGTCGAGATATGAGTGCCTATTCAAGTCTGCTGAAAGAGACGATAGGCTCAATTATTGATCTCAATGAAGATAAGGACATTGATAGTCTCTTTAGCGGTGAGCGCACGACCGTTTTAATTGATACGGTTGCAGAGCTTGATGATTTTGAGCTGATTAACTTTCTGGTGGTGCAGGAAGGTAAGGTTTGATGAGCGTATTATATGACTACCCAAAACAGGCAGGGTTTGGTCGTATAGTCGCCAAAAACAAGATTTATGATCGAGTAAAGCCAAGTCGTAAAATACAGGAAGCGTTCGTATCGCAAGTTGGGAAAATAATCTGGCAATATAAGCTCGCACCGAAAACAACCAATTTATCTGAAACAGAAAAGGTTAAAGAAATAGAAGTTTTTGAGGTGGTTTCAAAAACAGAAAATTTAGACGTGAATATTTTACGATGTATTGATAAATCCATTGCGCACCCAATTATATTTCACCTAACTTATGCAGATAAAATAAAAGTGATTGCGACATACAAACGCCCAGGCGAAGCAGATGCAAGCAAATGGGTTACAAGTGAAGAATATTTTGAAACAGATTGGTTGCCAGCAGGTATTGAGCGACAAAAATTGCCTGTGGTGCTTAACTTGTCAACTTTATATGAGCGTATCCTGCGTGAATTAATACCATTAAAACCGCGAGAGAATGAAAGTTTAGAAAGTCATATAGAACGGATGGAGCAAGTGATAGCTAAGGATAAAGAAGCTAAAAAGTTGGAAGTACGCATGAATAGAGAAAAACAATTTAACCGACGCGTGGAGCTTAATCGTACACTCAATGAGCTGAAGACCGGAGTAAGGAGTTTGATAGATGGGTAAAAACAGGGAAATGCAGGTTCTAAGTGAGACTGTCCGTGTACAAAACGTGCAAAAAGAGGATTATATTTCACTGACTGACATTGCTAAACATAAAAATCCGGATGATCCGAGATTTATTATTCAAAATTGGATGCGCACCCGTTTTACCATAGAGTTTCTTGGACTATGGGAGCATTTGAATAATCCGGATTTTAACCGTGTCGAATTCGAGGCGGTTAAAAACGAGGCTGGCAGTAATGCTTTTGTGATGACCCCGACCAAATGGCACAACCTCACCCATGCAGTAGGTATTATTTCTAAATCTGGACGCTATGGCGGAACCTACGCCCACAAGGATATTGCCTTTGAATTTGCCTCCTGGGTATCCGTGGAATTTAAACTCTATCTCATTAAAGAGTTTCAACGCTTTAAAAAGCATGAACAAAATCAACTCGGTTGGGATATAAAACGCAACTTAACTAAAATCAACTACCGTATTCACACCGATGCCATCAAAGAAAACCTCATTCCACCCGAGCTAAGCAAACAGCAGGTTAATCTGGTCTATTCTATCGAAGCAGACCTTTTGAACATGGCTCTTTTTGGAAAAACAGCAAAACAATGGCGGGATGTGCATCCTGATGACAAAGGAAATATCCGTGATTTTGCCAATATGTCACAATTAGTTTGCCTGGCTAACCTTGAAAACCTCAACGCCCATTTAATCCAGCAGGAACTAGCGCAGGCTGAGCGATTAAAATTGTTGAATAAAACCGCTATCCATCAAATGCGCCTGTTAACAGCAGACAGCAGCATTAAAAAGATGGAAGGAGAGCAATAATGGATAAATTAAAAATGCAGAGCAAAAATTTTGTTGTTCAGAATATCGCCAGGCTAGCTGAATTATTTCCCAGTTGTGTGACTGAAAAGAAAAATGACAAAGGCGATTTAGAATACGCTATTGATTTTGATACTCTGCGCCAAGAGTTTTCCGATACCATCGTTGAAGGTCAGCAGGAGCGTTATAGCCTGAATTGGCCGGGCAAACGTGAAGCATTAGTTACAGCGAATACGCCCATTTCAAAAACTCTACGCCCATGTCGTGATGAGAGTGTAGATTTCGACACCACCAAGAATATATTTATTGAAGGCGATAATCTTGATGCATTAAAGCTATTGCAGGAAACTTACCTCGATAAAATCAAAATGATATATATCGACCCGCCTTACAATACAGGTAATGATTTTATCTATAATGATAATTTTACGGTTGATAAAGGCGAATATGATGAAGCGTCCGGTCAGCGCGATGAAGAAGGTGGCCGTCTTGTTGCTAATCCCGATAGCAATGGTCGTTACCATTCTGATTGGCTTTCCATGGTATATCCCAGACTAAAACTGGCTCGAAACCTATTGCGCGATGATGGAGTTATTTTCATCTCCATTGATGATAATGAACAATCAAACTTAAAAAAACTTTGTGATGAAATATTTGGAGAAGCCAACTTCGTAGCTCAAATCTCTGTCCAGCTTAATCCTCGGGGGAGAAACCTTGATAAATTTATTGCAAAAACACATGAAACAGTTTTGGTCTTTGTGAAAGATTATATGAATGAAGATTCGATCTTTGGAATGCAAAAAGAAGGTCGAATGGTAAAGGAATACAATAAGACGGACGATATCGGGCAACATAGATTAACTGGGTTGAGAAACCGGAATCAGGCGTTTAATCCAAAGACTCGTCCAAAACTTTATTATCCCTTATATATAGAACAGTTAACAGGTCACGTTTCCCTTGAAGAAAGTGACATTTTTGTCGATGAAATATGGCCAGATACGCCAGACGGAGTAAAAACATGTTGGACTTGGGGGAAAGAAAAAGTTGTTAAAGAAAACCATTTATTGATAGCTGAAAAAACAGGAGATGGCTGGAGGGTTTATCGTAAAGATTATTTGCTTGATGAAGATGGCAAAACGGCAACTACATTAGTTAAGTCTCTGTGGTTAGATAAAAAAATTAACAATGACTATGGCAGAAAAATAATTAAGGAATTACTTGGGTCAGCTGTAATGAGTTTTCCGAAATCTGTTGATTTGATTAAGAAACTTATTCAAATTGGTGCTAGAGAAGAGGATCTTGTACTAGATTTCTTCACTGGATCAGGGACAACTTCCCACGCCACCATGCAGCTTAATGCTGAGGATGGAGGAAGCCGTAAATGTATTTCTGTGCAGCTTCCCGAAGAAACCGATGAAACGTCCGAAGCCTTTAACGCGGGTTATAAAAATATCGCTGAAATATCAAAAGAACGTATTCGTCGTGCTGGAAAGAAAATCAAGGAAGACAATATCGATAAAGAAGGCATAGAAAACCTCGATACAGGTTTTCGTGTTTTCAAAATAGATAGCTCAAACATGGTTGATGTCACCTTATCCCCTGATGAAGCACACCCTGATATGTTTGAAGAACAGGTTGGGAATATTAAAACAGACAGATCTTCAGAAGACTTGCTGTTCCAAATATTACTAGATTGGGGTGTGGATTTATCTATGCCCATTAACCGAGAAGAAATTGATGGCAAGGAAGTATTCTTTGTGGATGGCAATGCTTTGGCAGCTTGTTTTGACAAAGACATAAACGAAGACTTTGTTAAAAAGCTTGCCGAAAAACAACCTTTACGGGTTGTATTCCGTGATGATGGCTTTACCAGTGATGCTGTAAAAATCAATGTCGAGCAAATATTTAAACTTAAATCACCAGCAACTGATATTAAGGTAATTTAAGGAGATAAAGGATATAGCATGAACGCAAACGATCTACAGACAACGCTGGATAGCTTAATAGCCACTTGGGAAAATGAAGTGGTGGAATTTAAGCAGGCAGGAGATGGCTTTTCCACCAATGATATTGGGAAATATTTCTCTGCCCTGTCTAACGAAGCTAATTTGCGAGGCATTGAAAAAGCATGGCTTGTTTTTGGCGTTAATAACGAATCAAGAACGGTGGTAGGAACAGGATATCGCCCTGAGCCAGAACGTTTGCAAAGTCTGAAAATGCAAATTGCTGAAAATACAGCACCTGGTGTCACGTTCCGTCATATCCATGAATTAGATGTTTCTGCCAGGCGCGTCATTTTATTCGAAATTCCACCAGCGCCACGAGGTATGCCTATCGCATGGAAGGGGCATTATTATGCGCGTGCAGGGGAGAGCCTAACAAATCTTGGGTTGGATAAACTCGATAGCATACGTCAACAAACATTGGCTACTGATTGGTCGGCGCAAATTGTAGCTAACGCTTCCCTTGGTGATTTAGATCCGGTCGCTATACAAAGGGCGCGTGCCGCTTTTATTTTAAAACATGCCAACCGTTTTACTCCTGATGAAGTGGAAGAATGGTCTGATAGCACATTTTTAGACCGTGCAAAGTTAACACAGGGTGGAAAAATGACGCGCACGGCGATTCTGTTGCTTGGCAAACCAGAGTCAGCGTACCTGCTTTCTCCACATCCAGCACAAATGACATGGAAACTTGTAGGGGAGGAACAAGCCTATGAGCATTTCAGCCTGCCATTTATGTTGAACACGTCTTTACTCTACCAACGCATTCGCAATATTCAGCTTCGTTTGTTGCCATTTGATGAACTTTTGCCTTATGAGGTCTCAAAATACGATCAGAAAATTGTACTAGAAGCACTCCATAACTGTATCGCTCACCAGGACTATTCACTTTATGGCCGTATTATTGTGACAGAGAAGAACGATAGGCTCGTTCTTGAAAATGTGGGAAGTTTTTTTGAAGGTAAACCCGAAGATTATATTCTGAATGAAAAAACGCCACACCGTTACCGTAATCCTTTTTTGGTGCAGGCAATGGCTGAGTTGAATATGATTGATACGATGGGGTATGGCATTCATCAAATGCACAGCAAACAAGCCGAACGTTACTTACCTATGCCAGATTATGATGTGTCTGATACAAACTCTGTTAGCTTGACTCTTCATGGTGGGGTTGTAGACCCTGCTTACAGTCAATTGCTGATGCAAGAAGAAAAATTAACTTTCGAGAGTGTTTTGGCGCTTGACCGAGTGCAAAAGAAACTAAAGATTTCAGACGATGTCATTAAACAACTGCGCCGAGACAAGTTGATTGAGGGGCGTAAGCCAAACCTTCATGTTGCTGCGCGTATTGCCAGTGCGACCTCTAGTAAAGCAGATTATATTCGGACTCGCTCGTTGGGTGATGGGTATTACAAAAAGTTGATTACTGAATATTTAGAAAAATTTAGTAAAGCATCAAGAAAGGAGATTGACGATATTCTGTATGAAAAACTCAGTGATGTTTTAAGTGATAAGCAGAAAAAAACAAAAGTTGGCCATCTTCTCACGCAGTTACGAATGGCAGACATTATTTATAATGCTGGTTCAAAGGCTGCCCCAGAGTGGCGGTTAACGCGTGTTAAATGAGAGAGATTTGAGAGAGATTTGAGAAGGGTTGTTTCTAACTGATTGATGTTATTAGATTAATATTGATACAGATGCCTGTAAAAGTGAGAAAGATTTGACAGATAATGCTCAAAAAACCAAGAAAATTTGTGGGGTGTGTTTCGTGTATTTCGTGGTTAAAAAATGAAGGATAGTATGAAGAACCTAAAATTTAAGCAACTTCCTTATCAAGCCGAGGCTGTAGATGCTGTGGTAGATTGCTTTGCAGGTCAACCCAAGCTCTCTTCTTTGTCGTACCGTATTGATCCGGGGCGGGAAGTGGATGATACGGGGCAAAGCCAAGCCAGTATATTGACTGACGGGTTTAAAAACTCTGATCTCATGCTGATACCTGCACAAATATTCACCAATGTTCAAAATGTCCAGCAAAAGCAAAACTTACCTATTTCAGATGAGTTAGTGAAAACAAAATCCTGCGCTATTAATCTCGATATAGAAATGGAAACAGGAACAGGGAAAACCTATTGCTACATTAAAACCATGTTCGAGATGAACAAGCGTTACGGCTGGAATAAATTCATCGTGGTAGTGCCGAGTATTGCTATTCGTGAGGGTGTCTATCAATCCTTTGATGGTATGGCAGATCACTTTTTAGAAGAATATGGGAAACGCGCCAAAGCTTTTATCTATAATTCAAAATCTCTTCACGAGATTGAAAACTATTCATCTGATGCAGGCATTAATGTCATGGTTATCAACGTGCAAGCCTTTGCAGCACGCGGTAAAGATGCGCGCCGTATTTATATGGAGCTTGATGATTTTCAATCTCGCCGCCCCATTGATGTGATTAAAAAGAACCGCCCGATACTTATTCTGGATGAGCCACAGAAAATGGAAGGCAAGAAAACGATGGAATCTCTTGCTGAGTTTGAGCCATTGTTTACTTTACGATATTCCGCCACACATAGAACAGAACATAATAAGATACACCGCCTTGATGCCCTGGATGCCTATAACCAGAAGCTAGTTAAAAAGATTGCTGTACGCGGAATATCGATTAAAGGATTAAGTGGGACTAATGCCTATCTCTACCTGCAATCCATTGAGGTTTCGTCTACAAAGCCCCCTGTGGCGCGTGTTGAATTTGAGATTAAACAAAACAACGGTATTAAACGCATTGTTCGGAAAATTGGTAAAGGTATTAATCTATTCGATGAATCTAAGGGTTTAGAAGAATACAGAGGCTTTGTTGTTTCTGATATTGATGCCGTTAAGGATACGCTGAGCTTCACCNNNTGGTGTTGAGCTTACCGTTGGCGATGCCATCGGGGATGTTAATGAAGAAGCTTTGCGGCGTATTCAAATAAGAGAAACCATTAAAGCCCATTTTGACAAAGAACAGGTGCTTTTTCATCAGGGACTAAAGGTTTTATCGCTTTTCTTTATTGATGAGGTGGCTAAATATCGGGATTACGATAATCAAGAAGACATGCGTGGAGAGTACGCTAAGATATTTGAAGAAGAATATAATCAATATTTGAACGAGGTTTTATCATTAGAAGGCTTGAATGATAAAGGCTCGACTTATAACACGTACCTTAAGAATATTGCGACAGAAAAAACACATGAGGGATATTTTTCCAAAGATAAAAAGAAAAAATTTATAAACTCCACAGTGAAACGGGGCGCTGAGGCTTCTGATGATGTGGATGCCTATGACCTGATATTGAAGGACAAGAAAAGGCTTCTATCATTGGATGAACCAGTACGATTTATTTTTTCTCATTCCGCGTTACGAGAAGGTTGGGATAATCCGAATGTATTTAATATCTGCCAGCTTAAAAACCTGAATTACGACAACACGATTACAAGACGGCAAGAGCTTGGTCGTGGTCTTCGCCTTGCGGTTAATCAAAATGGTGAACGCATGGATAATCCATTGAATGTTCATCAGATTAACGTGCTAACCGTTGTTGCAAATGAAAGTTATAAAGATTTTGTAAAGGCACTGCTTAAAGAAACAGCCGATTCACTTTCGGCGCGTCCTAAAGCCGCTAATGAAGATTATTTTCAGGGTAAATCTATTAAAACAAAGGATGGTAGCCTGAAAATTGATGATCAAATGGCAAAGAAAATTTACCGTTATCTTCTTAAAAATGACTACACAGATGATAACGATATGATCGTGGAGGGTTATCATGAGGCTAAGCGTGAAGGGAAGCTTGCTGAATTACCCCAAGACCTAAAACCTTATACAGAAGAAATTCATCACTTGATTAGTGGTGTCTTTAGTGCCTCTTTACTGCCTGATATTGAAGATGGACGTAAAGCAAAAGAAAACCCTCTTAATGCAAATTTTGATAAAAAAGAGTTTCAGCAGCTTTGGAATAAAATTAATCGCAAAGCAGTATATGCAGTAGACTTTGATTCAAACGAGCTTATTGAAAAATGCGTAAAGGCACTCAATGAAAAAGGTGGGTTAAAAATATCGCCTTTGCAATATGTTATTGAAGCAGGGACACAAACAGATAAGTCTACCTATGAAAACATCAAGGATGGAACAGCATTCAAAGTTTCTGAAACTTCTACGGAAACATACAATGATTCAATTAAATCATCGGTAAGATATGACCTGATAGGTCAGATTTCAGAAAATACTCAACTCACTAGACGGACGATTGCCAGCATATTAAAACAAATGAACGTGGCTGTTTTCGGGTTATATCGAACTAATCCCGAGGATTTTATTTCAAAGGTATCTGAACTTATCAATGAACAGAAAGCCACAACAATTATAGAACACCTGTCTTATGACCCTTTAGATGAAGTCTATGATACGGAAATATTCACAGCCGAAAAACCAAAAGAAGATTTCAGTAAGGCAATACCAGTCAATCAGCATATTTACGACTATGTGTTCACGGATTCTAAAATTGAAACAAGGTTTGTACAAGAACTTGATAACAGTGCTGAGGTGGTTGTCTACGCAAAACTGCCACGAGGATTTTCAATACCAACCCCGGTTGGTAGCTATAACCCGGATTGGGCTATTTCATTTAAAGACGGCACTGTAAAGCACGTGTATTTCATTGCAGAAACCAAGGGCACAATGAGTTCTTTGCAGCTTAAAGAAATAGAAAACGTCAAAATAAAATGTGCCAAGAAATTCTTCAAAAAAATCACATCGGATCAGGTGAAATATGATGTTGTAAGCAGCTATGAAAAGCTTATGCAGATTGTGCAAGTTTAAAGGAGACTAAATTAAAATCCCTCTTGAGGTTATTTCTTCTTTGATGCGTACGAGGGTTGCTCTTCGTTCTACAGTTTCCAACGAATTTTCTCACCTGCACGGAAGGGGATGATCTCTTCACCATCCACAGGATAGGATGCGGGTGCCTCCCAATCTTCCTTGTATAAAGTGATCTCACCACTATTTCTGGGTAGGCGATAAAAGTCTGCACCATAAAAGCTCAGGAATCCCTCTAGTTTATCCAATGCGTTAATGTTCTCAAACGCCTCGGCATAGAGTTCGATGGCGGCATGAGCGGAATAGATGCCGGCACAGCCACAAGCAGATTCCTTGTTGATACGGCTATGGGGTGCGCTGTCGGTGCCGGCAAAGAAGCGTGGGTGTCTGCTGGTGACAATATCCAGTAATGCCTGACGATGGGTTTCTCGTTTGAGTATGGGTAGGCAGTAATTATGCGGTTTTATACCGCCCTGAAATAAGGCGTTACGATTTAACAACAGGTGTTGTGGAGTGATGGTGGCTGCTATGTTGGCTGATGCGTCACGCACAAAGTGGGCACCTTCACGCGTGGTAACGTGTTCCAGCACAATGCGTAATGCGGGGAAGTTTTTGACAATATCGAGCAGGTGGCGTTCGATAAAGACGGCCTCGCGGTCAAATACATCGACCTCGGGATCGGTGACCTCGCCGTGGATGAGTAGAGGCATATCGGCCTTTTGCATCGCCTCCAGTACGGGATAAATATTGGCTGGATCGCGTACACCGTCACTGGAATTGGTGGTGGCACCGGCTGGATAGAGCTTGGCGGCATAGATATGGCCACTTTGTTGGGCGCGATGGATCTCATCCGGGCTCATGGTCTCGGTGAGGTAGAGGGTCATCAGGGGCTGAAACTGATTGTTGGCTGGCAGGGCATCAAGGATACGTTGCCGATAGGCGAGTACCACCTCGGTCGTTGTCATCGGTGGTTTAAGGTTAGGCATGATGATGGCACGAGCAAACTGTGCGGCGGTGTGTTGCACCACCTGTTGCAACAGGGTGCCATCACGCAGGTGTAGATGCCAGTCATCGGGTTGGGTGATGGTGATTTGTATGTCTTTATTCATGATGTTGTTTATTTATATCCTTTATTATTTGGTGCGCAATGCGCACCCTACCAGGGGTGATGCACATTACATATCGCCCCGTCAGGGAGTGACGAACCGGTAGGGTGATGAGATGGTCTCCTCCCCCTTTAATACGGCGTCGTAATGCGCCATGATGGAAGTTCAACATACCATCAACATAAAGAAACG
>JAADJB010000040.1:70893-73651 GCA_013151035.1 Gammaproteobacteria bacterium | reverse complement strand
CCTACCATGCGGCTGAAATCGCTTTATATCACACGCTTGGAGCCTTACCCGTACCGGAAACTACCCACGAATTTTTCTGAGGAGGCAAAATAATAAATACCAGGATGGGTTATACAAACGGAAGGATTCGCCGTATTGGTGGGCGAGTTATACAAACGCCAGCGGCAAGAGAACTCGCAAAAGCACTAAAACTGTAAACTATAAAGAGGCCAAAAAAGTCCTGATCAATTTGTATATTGATGATCAAGATGATATTTCCAGTAACCAACGCGCACTCTATTCCTTTGATGAATTGATGCTGAAGTACTTAAATACCGTATCCATCAATAAAAGATCCTACTCCAGGGATGTCGTGAGCATGAAGCGACTGACACCCTTCTTCACGGGTAGAGACATGGCATTCCTGAAGGCCTCGGTTGTACGTGCCTATATCAATCAACGCCTGGGCATGCAGGCCAGCCCTGCCACAATCAACCGCGAGATCAGCCTGTTATCCGCTGCAATCAATTATGCCTGCCGTGAGTGGGACTGGGTGATTCCCAATCCAGCGGCTGGCAGAAAGCTGAAGGAGCCAGAGGGACGGGTGCGATTTATTACAGAGACCGAGGCCAGCAGGTTAATCCGCGTTGCCAGCAAGAACGAGTTGGCACCACATTTGGCAGACTTCCTGGTATTGGCTCTGCATACCGGTATGCGTAGCGGTGAAATATTGAATCTCTCCTGGGACCAGGTAAACCTGTCATCCCGATTTATTATTTTATCAGGAGAGGAAACCAAGTCTGGAAGAAGGCGATCAATCCCATTAAACACTCGAGCACATTCAGCAGTGATGTCGAGAAAGGCATTTAGCGCAAAGTGGTGCCTAGGCAGTGACTGGGTATTCACCAACAGGAAAGGGGCTCGGATCCAGTCGGTAAAGACTTCTTTTGCGAGCACATGCAAGGCTGTGGGTATTAAGGATTTCCGGATCCATGACCTGAGGCATACCTGTGCAGCCTGGTTAGTTACTGCCGGTGTGCCTCTGACTGAGGTCAGGGATCTGCTTGGGCATCGATCTATTACCATGACAGAACGGTATGCTCATTTGTCACCTGAGAATGTGAGGGCGGCTGTGGCCAGGATTGAGGGGTGAATGTTTTTAGATAATTACTTGATAATAAATATAATTTACGGCTTAATAGACCAACGGCGTTTATCGAGGGCACCTGAACTCCTCGACAAGCATGGAAGAAAAAATATCAGCCTGTTATCTGCAAGCACACAACGATGCTTGATACGCAGGGAAAAGGAAATAGCCAATGAATCCAGCGCACCAACCATCCTTAGCATCTTCCCAGGCATTGATCGATTGTAGTTTATGCCATGTGGAATTAGTCAATAACATACTAGATCGCATCCGTATTATTAGTAATAGTGCGGACGCGACCTAATATACTTTATATTTCTAATAAGAAGGAGGGAAAAACTTGCTCACTAAAGAAATACAATCTGTACAAGACTTAATAGCTGCTTTGGAAGAGGATAACGATGGCTACAATGGTGCCTCTTGGTATCGAGGGCACGCTGATGAGGCTTGGTCATTAGTACCCGGTTATTACCGACTTGATGGTGCGCCTCCTGAGTCAACCCTAATAAAGCGATTTAAACAAAGCGCAGCAATGTTGATTTCAGTTACCCCAAAAGATTCTTTCGATTGGTTATTTCTTATGCAGCATTATGGTGTTCCAACCAGACTCCTGGATTGGAGTGAAAACCCTTTAGTGGCTTTATATTTTGCGGTTGTCGATTCAGCAGGGCATGAAGATCAA
This sequence comes from Gammaproteobacteria bacterium, assembly GCA_013151035.1. NCBI lineage: Bacteria > Pseudomonadati > Pseudomonadota > Gammaproteobacteria > Gammaproteobacteria bacterium. The sequence goes on along the minus strand of JAADJB010000040.1, from coordinate 71,843 downwards.
AATTCAGTTTTATGGAGTATGCGCCCCTCGGAGTTGAACAAAAATGCTGGGATTAACGATGTAGATGAAGAATTCTTTATACCATCATTCGAGGATGAAGAGCTTCTTAACTATTCAGTGGAGACGCTACGTCAAAACACTAGAAATCAAATGAAGCCACTGGCTACAATAGCCACTCGTAACAACGAGCGCATACAGGCACAACATGGAGTTTTTACGATCCATCACAACGATAAGGTGGCTATAGAAAGTGTTGGTGATTCATCTCACGTAATAAAATACATAGTGCCTCATGATCGCAAGCAACATATGGCAAGGCAATTAGAACTTTTGGGTTTCACTAAGTTTCAGCTTTTCCCTGAACTTGCGAGTATAGGTGAAATTATAAAAAGGGGGTTGGAATGAGTTACCTACGAACAAATCCGCTAAAAAACAGTACAATCATGCTGTTGTATTCGGAGCGAGAAGAAATACGGCTAGACCCGCCCTATCAAAGAATGGGTGGAGTCTGGACAAAAGAAAAGAAACAGTTACTAATCGACTCAATTCTAAATGACTACGATATCCCTAAAATCTACTTTCATCTATATGATCGTGAGTCCGTATCAGAAGATAGTTATGAATATGCTGTAATTGATGGTCGCCAACGTCTCGAAACAATCTGGGATTTTGTGGCGGGTGAGTTTTGTTTATCGAGTAATTTTGATTACCTAAAGAATTCTGACATAGATCTGTCCGGCTTGAGCTATGACGATATCTCCCAACAACATCCAAAAATAAAAATTCAATTTGACTCATTTACTCTGCCAGTAATCTTGGTGGAGACAGATGATGAAGATTTAATTGAGGATATGTTTTCAAGATTAAATGAAGCTGTTCCACTTAATGCTGCCGAAAAACGTAATTCAATTGGTGGCGATATGGTCCGTTCAATTAGAGCATATTCATAA